>NZ_JAESPG010000022.1:0-129327 GCF_016756915.1 Pseudomonas sp. HB05 | reverse complement strand
TTGCTCGCGATAGCGGTATATCAGCCGGCAAAGATGTTGGCTGACACTCCGCTATCGCGAGCAAGCTCGCTCCCACAGGGGGGCAGACGGTGACCTTAAGTCCTGCGCCGCTGCCTCACCAAGTGCTTGAACCCTTCGAACACCAGTACCGCCACGGCCATCCAGATGGGGATGTAGGTCAGCCATTCTTCGGCCTTGATACTTTCTCCCAGCAACAGCGCAACGCCCAGCAGCAACACGGGTTCTACATAGCTCAACAACCCGAACAGGCTGAACGGCAGCAGTCGACTGGCGACGATGTAGGACACCAGCGCCGACGCACTGATGACACCGAGAATCGGGATCAACAGCGACAGCCACGGGTATTGGTCGAAAACCCCGAAGCCCTGTTCACCGCTCTGCACGAACCAGAGCGCCAATGGCAGCATCAATGTCATGTCCAGCCAGAGCCCGCCCAGGTTGTCGGTGCGCAGGCGTTTGCGCAGGATGAAATAGATGGGATAGCCCACCACCACCAATAACGTCGCCCAGGAGAAACCACCCACCTGGTAGAGCTCGTTGAGCACGCCCAGGGTGGCGAAAAACACCGCGACCTTTTGCAAGCGGGAGAGGCGCTCGCCATAGACGATACGTCCGGTCAGGACCATCGATAACGGCAGCAGGAAATAGCCCAGCGACACGTCCAGGCTGTAGCCGTTGAGCGGCGCCCACATGAACAGCCACAACTGCGCGCCCATCAGCGCCGATGACGCCATTGCACCCAGCAGCAAGCGCGGCGTGGCGACCAGGCGTGCGACAAGATCCGAGACGAGTTTCCATTCGCGGGCGACCAACATGAACGCGGTCATGCACGGCATCGTCAGCAACATGCGCCAGCCGAAAATCTCCAGGCCGGTCAGTGGCGTGAGCAGTGAGGTGTAGTAATACATGACGGCAAACAGGGCGGATGCCGAGACCGATAGAGCGATGCCTTTGGACACTGATGCCTCTTGTTATTGGATGAGCCTGAGTCTCCGTGGCGAGGGAGCAAGCTCCCTCGCCCCGGTGGGAAAAGTGGAGGTTAAGACCTAACCGGCAAGCGACCAGGCGGATTTTCAACTGTGTTCGTTTTTTTTTGGGGTTGCGGGGGGGGGGGGGGGGGGCGGCCCCCCCCCCCCCCCCCACGGTGGTATCTGTGCAGGTTACGACGTACGCGGCACGCGTCCTGGCACGAAGTGGCCGACATCATTGAACCCCGGCGTCGAGGCATGCCCCGGCGTCACCAGCGAATCGATGAACGCTTCATCTTCCGCCGTGATCTTCACCGCCTGCGCCTTGGTGTACGAATCCCATTGCTCCTCGGTGCGCGGCCCGACGATGGCCGAGGTCACGGCATTGTTGTTCAGTACCCAGGCGATGGCGAACTCGACGATGCCTACGCCCCGGCCCTGGGTGTATTCCAGGATCTGCTGGGCAATGCGCAAGGACTCGACCCGCCATTCGGTTTCCAGGATGCGCTTGTCCTGGCGTCCGGCGCGGCTGTTGGCGTCCGGTGCGACGTCTGGCGCGTATTTGCCGCTGAGCACACCGCGAGCCAGTGGGCTGAACGGCACCACGCCAAGGCCATAATTCTGCGCCGCCGTGATTTGCTCGGTTTCCGCCTGGCGGTTGACGATGTTGTACAGCGGTTGGCTGATCACCGGGCGGTCGATGCCCAGGCTGTCGGCAATTCGGATCACCTCGGCGATGCGCCAGCCGCGGTAGTTCGACAGGCCCCAATAGCGGATCTTGCCCTGGCGGATCAAATCGCCGATCGCTGACACGGTGACGTGCAGCGGGGTGTTGTGGTCTTCGCGGTGCAGGTAATAGATGTCCAGGTAATCGGTGCCCAGACGCGTCAGGCTGGCCTCGATGCCATTGAACAGATGCTTGCGGCTCAGGCCGCTGCGGTTGGGCACACCGTCCGGCGGGCCGAAACCGACCTTGGTGGCGAGCACCCACTCGTGGCGACGACTGGCAATCGCTTCGCCGACGATTTCTTCGGAGCGACCGCCGGTGTAGACGTCCGCCGTGTCGATGAAATTGATGCCCTGGTCCCAGGCCTTGTCGATGATCCGCAGCGAATCCTCGGTGCTGGTCTGTTCGCCGAACATCATCGTGCCCAGGGTCAACGTCGAGACTTGCAACCCGGAATGGCCTAGCGTGCGGTAGCTCATGACAAGATCCTTTTATCCATGGGAAAGGCTCAATCAAATACCAGAACCGCCGCGTGGATCCAACCGTTTTCTCAAACACCCCCAATCAACTGTGGGAGCGAGCTTGCTCGTGATAGCGTCAGGTCAGCCAACATCTGTATCGACTGGTTCACCGCCATCGCGAGCAAGCTCGCTCCCACAGGGTAAGAGGTGGGTCAGGCCCGCAGGGTGCGAGTCATGCGCAACGCCAGCAGGCTGCCGCAGACGATCACGCCGGCCAGCAGGTACAACGCCGCGTCGGTCGAGCCGGTGGCGTCCTTGACCCAGCCCACCAGGTACGGGCTGAGGAAGCCGGCCATCTGCCCCATGGAGTTGATCAACGCCAAACCACCCGCCGCCGCGCCTGCGCTGAGCAGGGCGGTGGGCACCGGCCAGAACATCGGCAGGCCGGTGAGGGCGCCCATGGTGGCGATGGACAGGCCGAGGATGGCGATGGCCGGCGTAGTGGCGAAGTTCACCGCGATCAGCAACCCCACCGCGCCCATCAGCATCGGCACCACCAAGTGCCAGCGGCGCTCCTTGTGCAGGTCCGCCGAACGGCCCACCAGCAACATGAACACCGCCGCCAGCAAATAGGGGATCGCACTCAGCCAGCCGATCACGAGGTTATCGCTGAAGCCGAGGTTCTTGATGATCGACGGCAGCCAGAAGTTGATCGCGTATACGCCGCTCTGGATGCAAAAGTACACCAGGCCAAACGCCCAGATCGCCGGGTTCTTGAACACCGCCGCCAGTGAGTCGGTGCTGGTTTTCGGTTTATTGGCCTGGTCTTCGGCGTGGTCGGCGGTGAGCACGGCACGTTCATGATCGGTCAGCCAGGTGGCCTTGGCGAAGGTGTCGCTGAGCAGGAAGAACGCCAGCGCGCCGAGGATCACCGTCGGGATGCCTTGCAGCAGGAACATCCACTGCCAGCCGGCTAGGCCACCTTGCCCGGCGGCGAAGTGGTTGAGGATCCAGCCGGAAAACGGGCTGCCAAGCAGGCCGGACACCGGGATGGCCGACATGAACAGCGCCATGATGCGGCCACGGCGGAACGTCGGGAACCACTGCGAGAGGTACAGCACGACGCCAGGGAAGAACCCGGCTTCGGCCGCGCCGGTGAACAGCCGCAAGGTGTAGAACTGGGTCGGCGTAGTCACGAACAACAGGCAGGTCGACAGCGTGCCCCAGGTGATCATCATCAGCGCGATCCAGCGCCGAGGGCCGAACTTGGTCAAGGCCAGGTTGCTCGGCACGCCGCACAGGACGTAGCCGATGAAGAAAATCCCGGCGCCGAGACCGTATACGGTTTCGCTGAATTTCAACGCGTCGAGCATCTGCAACTTGGCGAAGCCAACGTTCACCCGGTCGAGGTAATTGAACAGGTAGCAGATGAAGATGAACGGGATCAAGCGCAGGGTGATGCGCTTGTAGACGGTATTTTTTTCGTCGTGGGTAGCCAGGAGGGCTGTTGCGCTCTGGGACATGGCGGGTCTCTCTTTATTATGATTTTGGCGTGCCAAGGGGTAACGTTGACCGCCCCTTGAGTCTCGGCCAGCCCAAGGTCCCGTGTCTTTGTGCCGGAGCACAGGGTTTGCAGGCCGACCCTGTGCGCCTGACCAATCACGCGGGCGCTGCACCTCAAAAACAACAATCACGCCGCTTGCAAGGAACACCGCCCATGTTCGAACTCGATCACGACCTGGCGCAGGACATCGTCGACCGGGCGATGGCGATCCTGCCCTATAACGTCAACGTCATGGACAACCAGGGCCTGATCCTCGGCAGCGGCGAGCGCGAGCGCATCAATACCCGCCACGAGGGCGCGCAACTGGTCCTGGCCAACGGCCGGGTCGTGGAAATCGACGAACACACCGCCGTGCACCTCAAGGGCGTGCAGCCGGGGATCAACCTGCCGTTGATGCTCGACCAGCGGCTGATCGGCGTGCTGGGCATCACCGGCGAACCCGCACAATTGCGCACCTACGCCGAACTGGTGCGCATGACCGCGGAAATGCTGCTCGGCCAGCGCAACCAGCAGGCCGAGCAGCAATGGCGCCGCCAGCGTTGCGATGATTTGCTGGCGTTGCTGCTGGGCGATGCTGGGGATTCGCCACGGTTGCTCGACGAGGCGCAGCAGATGGGCCTCAAGCCGCAGCTGTCACGGGTGCCGTATCTGTTTGAACTGGGCCTGGAGCATGGCCCCGGGCAAACCGTGGAATCGTTGAGCGCTTGGTTGATGTCGCGCTACCCGGACAGTTGGTGCCTGACTCCGTCCAAATCCTCATTGCTCTGGTGCCGGCCGGTCACGGCTTCGGTGGAGAACGAGCGCCTGCTGGGCAAGCTCGACGGCTTGGGCTGGAATATTCTTCGAATCGCTGTGGGTGGGCAGGCCGAAGGCTTGGCGGGCCTGCGCCGTTGCTACCGGCGGGTGGCGGATTTGCTGGCGTATGGGCGCGATGTCCTGCCGCAGTCGCGCTTGTTGATCCTCAATCGCTATCGTCTGCCGGTGATGCTCTGGCGGCATCGCAGCGACGATGCGCTGGACGAGCTGCTGACCCCGTTGCGCAAAGTCATCGCCAAGGACAGCAACGGCCAACTGCTGGCTACACTGCGAAGCTGGTGCGAACACGACGGCCAGAGCCAGGCCTGCGCCGACGCCCTGGGCATCCACCGCAACAGCCTGCGCTATCGCATGGAGCGCATCGCCGAACTCAGCGGCGTCGACCCGCTCAGGCTGGATGGGATGTTGGCGTTGTACCTGGGCGTCCAGTTGTTGCCACAGACCGTCGATACCCCCACATAACCTATGTGGGGTGCAATTGACTCATAACCCCGTGGCGAGGGAGCTTGCTCTCGCTGGGTCGCGCAGCGGCCCCAAAAAAGCGGCCGCTACGCAGCCGAGCGGGAGCAAGCTCCCTCGCCACAGATGCGCTGGCCACACGCTATGCGACCCAGCCTTTGTGAATTTGACCAATAATGCTCCAAGATTTTTGTGCGGCGGACCGGCGTCACGGTTACGGTCAGCTGGCAGCATGCTGTGCATCGGAACCGGAGAACAAAAATGAAAATAATCATCGCCCCCGACTCGTTCAAGGACAGTCTCAGCGCCCAGGGCGTGGCGGACGCCGTCGCGCAAGGGTTGGCCCAGGTCTGGCCGGATGCGCAGTTGATCAAGTGCCCAATGGCTGACGGCGGCGAGGGAACGGTGGAGGCGGTGCTTGCGGCCTGCAACGGCCAGTGGCGTGAAAACCGGGTCCGTGGCCCGCTGGGAGCCGCCGTCGAGGCCCGTTGGGGCTGGCTGCCGCAAAGCCGCACGGCAATCATCGAGATGGCCGAGGCCAGCGGCTTGCAATTGGTGCCACCGGGACAGCGCGATGCTTGTTCCAGCAGCACCTTTGGCACCGGCGAACTGATCCGCGCCGCCCTGGATGAAGGCGCTAGCCGGGTGATCCTGGCGATCGGCGGCAGCGCCACCAACGACGGCGGCGCCGGGGCGATGCAGGCCCTGGGTGTGGCGTTGCTCGACGACCAGGGCCAGACGCTGCCGCCCGGCGGCCTGGCCCTCGGCAAACTGGCGCACATCGACCTGAGCCAATTGGACCCGCGTCTGGCCGGCGTGTGTTTCGAAATCGCCGCTGACGTCGACAACCCGCTCTGCGGCCCCCATGGCGCTTCAGCCGTGTTCGGCCCGCAGAAAGGCGCCTCCGGCGAACAGGTGCAGCAACTTGACCGGGCGCTGGCGCACTTTGCCGGACACTGTGCCCAGGTGCTTGACCGTGACGTTCGCGACGAACCCGGCAGCGGCGCCGCCGGCGGCCTGGGCTTTGCCGCCAAGGCTTTCCTCAAGGCGCAGTTTCGCACCGGTGTGGAAGTCGTCGCGCAATTGACCGGCCTGGCCGATGCCATCAGCGGTGCCGACCTGGTGATCACCGGCGAAGGCCGTTTCGACGCCCAGACGCTGCGCGGCAAGACCCCGTTTGGCGTGGCCCGCATCGCCCAGCGCCACGGCGTGCCGGTGCTGGTCGTCGCCGGCACGCTGGGGGAGGGCTACGAAGCGCTCTATGAGCACGGCATCGATGCCGCGTTTGCCCTGGCGAACGGGCCGATGACGCTGCAAGAGGCCTGCACCGATGCGCCGCGCCTGCTGGCCGAGCGGGCCCGGGACATCGCGCGGCTCTGGCGGGTGGCGGCCCGCTGAATTCGCCCGCGCGGTAGTCGCCAGGACGCATCAGGCATCGCAGATTGCCTTCGGACATTGACCCGCCCGCACTCCCTGCGTAGCCTTGCGCCTTCGAGGTTCTTCGGCATGTGCCGAAGCTAAGAAGGGAACGCGGTCCAAGCCGCGGCTGCCCCCGCAACTGTGAACGGTGCTGTTTCTGCAAGGCCACTGTGCATGCCCTGTTACAACGGGCGCACGGGAAGGCGCAGCAAATTGTCAGCCCAGGCTTTGGATAAAAGCCTGCCTGGCCCGCCGTCAGCCAGGAGACCTGCCTCGACAACAGATTCTCACTACAACCGGGCGGGGTGATCCGGTGGCGAAATCTTCCGCGCACGCCCGTGCCTGCGGTTGTCGTCCCGTTTGCCCGCCACCTTGCCAAAGGGCATCCGATGAAAACACTGGCCAAACTCCCCGTCACCATCGTCACCGGTTTCCTCGGCTCGGGTAAGACCACCTTGCTGCGGCACATGCTCGACAACGCCCAGGGCCGGCGCATCGCGGTCATCGTCAATGAATTCGGCGAACTGGGCATCGACGGCGAGATCCTCAAGCAGTGCTCCATCGGTTGCACCGAAGAAGAAGCCAACGGCCGCGTCTATGAACTGGCCAACGGCTGCCTGTGCTGCACGGTGCAGGAAGAGTTCTTCCCGGTGATGCGCGAACTGGTGGCCCGTCGCGGCGACCTCGACCACATCCTCATCGAAACCTCCGGCCTGGCCTTGCCCAAGCCGCTGGTCCAGGCCTTCCAGTGGCCGGAAATCCGCAGCGCCTGCACCGTCGATGCGGTCATCACCGTGGTGGACAGTCCGGCCGTCGCCGCCGGCACCTTCGCCGCGTTCCCGGACAAGGTCGATGCCCAGCGCAAGCTGGACCCGAACCTGGACCATGAATCGCCGCTGCACGAGCTGTTCGCCGATCAACTGGCGAGCGCCGACCTGGTGATCCTCAACAAAGCCGACCTGATCAACCCCGAGGACCTGGCAAAAGTGCGCCTGGAAGTCGCCGAAGAACTGCCGCCAGCGGTCAAGGTCATCGAAGCCAGCAGCGGTCGCTTGCCGCTGGACGTGCTGATCGGCTTGGGCGCGGGCTCCGAAGAGCACATCGACAGCCGCCACAGCCATCACGACCACCACCATGACGGCGATGACGACGACCACGATCACGATGCCTTCGATTCGATTTCCATCGAGCTGCCCCAGGCTGACGAAAGCCTGCTGCTGGACGCGTTGACGCAACTGGTGGTCCAGCACGACGTGCTGCGGGTCAAGGGTTTCGCAGCCATCCCGAACAAGCCGATGCGCCTGCTGATCCAAGGCGTCGGCACGCGCTTCGACAAGCACTTCGACCGCCAGTGGGGCGCCGACGAAGCGCGGGTCACGCGGCTGGTATTGATCGGCCAGGACCTGGACGCCGGGCTGCTCGAAGCGCAGTTGCGCGCCGCCCTCAGCGCCTGAGCCATGCACCTGCTCAGGACCCAGCCCGGCGGTTTCGTGTCGGATGACAACATCGCCGACCTCGGGCAAACCCCTGCCGAGCTGGTGATCCTGTGCAGCGGCGATTCCAGCCTGGCACTGCTGGCCGAAGCGGCGCGGCAGTTGCCGGACGACTACCCGCAGTTCCGCCTCGCCAACCCGATGCAGGTGCAGAACCACGCGTCGGTGGACCTGTATTTCGAAGACGTGCTGCAACACGCCAAGGTCATCTTGCTGTCGCTGCATGGCGGCATCGGCTATTGGCGCTACGGCATCGAGCGGCTGATGGAACTGGCCGGACGCGGTGTGCAATTGATCCTGGTGCCGGGGGACGACCGCCCGGACCCGGAGCTCAGCGACTTGAGCAACGTGCCTGTCGAAGATCGCGACCGGCTCTGGCAGTTTCTCCGCCAGGGCGGATTGGAAAACGCCCTGAACCTGTTTCGGCACCTCGGCAGCCAATGGTTTGGCCGCGATTATTCGTGGGGCGAGCCCCAGCCCCTGGCGCGGACGGCGATCTATCATCCGGAAAAAAACAACGCGACCCTGAACGACTGGCAAGCTGACTGGCAGGCCGGCGAACCGGTGGCGGCGCTGTTGTTTTATCGCTCGCACCTGCAAGCCGCGAACACCGCGTTCATCGATGTGTTCTGCCTGCGCCTGCAAGCGGCGGGGCTCAATCCTTTGCCGATCGCGGTGGCGAGCCTCAAGGAACCCGCCTGTCTGGCCCAGGTGGAAGACTGGCTGGACGAGGCAGCGGCGGGGGTGATCCTCAACACCACCGGCTTCGCGCAATCCAGTCCGGAAGCACCGCACCTGCGGCCGTTTCGTCGCGATATCCCGGTCATCCAGGCGATCTGCGCCCAGGACAACGAACCCGGCTGGCGCGCCAGCGAACAAGGCCTGGGCCCGCGGGACCTGGCGATGCACATCGCCTTGCCGGAACTGGACGGACGCATCATCAGCCGGCCCATCAGCTTCAAGGACCTGGCCTGGCGCAGCGAGCGCAGCCAAAGCGATGTGGTGTGCTACCGGGCCGTGCCCGAGCGTATGGACTTCGTCGCCGGACTGGCCCGGCGCTGGACCACCCTGGCGCGCCTGCCCAACGGCGAAAAACGGGTGGCGCTGATCCTCGCCAACTACCCGACCCGGGACGGGCGCATCGGCAACGGCGTTGGCCTGGACACGCCGGCGGCGGCGCTGAATATCCTGCGGGCGATGCAGGCCGAAGGGTATCCGCTGTCCGCGGAACTGCCGGCCAGTGGTACCGCGTTGATTCAGCAATTGCTCGGCGGCGTCACTAACGACCTGGACAGCCTCGACCTTCGGCCCTGCCATCAGAGCCTGGCCCTGGACGCGTACCAGGCAATGTTCGACGCGCTGCCCGAGGCCAATCGCCAAGCGGTGCTGGCGCGTTGGGGCACGCCCGAGCAGGACCCGATGTTCCGCGACAGCCGCTTGATGGTTGCCGGCTTGCGCCTGGGCCTGACGTTCGTCGGCATCCAGCCGGCGCGGGGTTACCAGGTCGATCCGAGCGCGGTGTACCACGACCCGGACCTGGTGCCGCCCCATGGCTACCTGGCGTTCTATTTCTGGTTGCGCCACACCTATGGCGCTCACGCAGTGATCCACGTCGGCAAGCACGGCAACCTCGAATGGCTGCCGGGCAAAGGCGTCGGGCTGTCAGAGAACTGCTGGCCGGATGCGCTGCTGGGACCGCTGCCAAACATCTATCCGTTTATCGTCAACGACCCGGGCGAGGGCGCGCAGGCCAAGCGTCGCACCCAGGCGGTGATCATCGACCACTTGATGCCACCGTTGACCCGCGCCGAAACCTACGGGCCGCTGCGTAACCTGGAGTTGCTCGCCGACGAATACTACGAGGCGCAGCTGCTCGATCCGCGCCGCGCCAGGGAGCTGCAACGGGACATCCTCGCCCTGGTGCGCGAGACCCACATCGACCGCGAGTTGCAACTTGACGCCGCCCTCGACAGCGACGCCGACGCGGCGATCTGGCTGCCGCGCCTGGACACCTACCTGTGCGACTTGAAGGAATCGCAGATCCGCGACGGCTTGCACATCTTTGGCGAGTCGCCCGGCGGACGGCTGCGCATCGACACCTTGCTGGCGTTGTTGCGCATTCCCCGGGGCGACGGCAAGGGCGCCCAGTCGAGCCTGCTTCGCGCGCTGGCGAAGGCGTTCGGGCTGGGTTTCGATCCGCTCGATTGTGCCTTGGCCGAACCTTGGACCGGCGAGCGTCCCGAGGCTTTGCGCGACATCAGCGACGAGCCTTGGCGCACCGTTGGCGATAGCCGCGAGCGCCTGGAATTGTTCGCCGGACGGTTGATCACACAAGCCTTGGACGGCGAGATCGGGCAGCTCGACGCGCCGGGTTGGGAGACGGTGCACGGCATCATCGACCACCTGCGCGCCGTCGTCGCGCCGCGCCTGGACGCCTGTGGCCCGGCGGAAATACGCGGCTTGCTCGATGCCCTGGGCGGGCGTTTCGTACCGGCCGGCCCCAGTGGCGCGCCGAGTCGCGGACGCCTGGATGTGCTGCCTACCGGGCGCAACTTCTTCTCCGTCGATGTGCGCAACCTGCCCACCACCACGGCGTGGCGCATCGGTTTCCAATCGGCGAACCTGATTCTCGAGCGGCACCTGCAAGACCACGGCGATCACCTGCGCCAGCTCGGCTTGTCCGTGTGGGGCACCGCCACCATGCGCACCGGTGGCGACGACATTGCCCAGGCGATGGCGCTGATGGGCGTGCGTCCGGTGTGGGCCACGGGCAGCCAGCGTGTCGATGATTTTGAAATCCTGCCGCTGAGCCTGCTGGACCGGCCTCGGGTCGATGTGACGCTGCGGGTCTCCGGTTTTTTCCGGGACGCCTTTGCCAACCTGATCCGCTTATTCGATGCGGCGGTGCAGGCCGTCGCGGCCCTGGATGAACCCGACGACATGAACCCGCTGGCGGCCAAGGTCCGCGCCGAGCGCGAAGCCTTGTTGGAATCGGGCTTGGCCCTGGAAGATGCGGCGCGCCAGGCCGGATGGCGGATCTTCGGCGCCAAGCCCGGTGCCTATGGCGCGGGTGTGCAGGGGGCGATCGACGGTCGGCTCTGGCAGAGCCGTGAAGACCTCGCTGAGGTTTACCTCAATTGGGGCGGCTACGCCTATGGCGCGGGCGACGAGGGCACCGCGGCGAGGGCGCAATTCTCCCGGCGCCTGAGCCAAGTGCAAGCGGTGCTGCAGAACCAGGACAACCGTGAGCACGACCTGCTTGATTCCAATGATTATTACCAGTTCCAGGGTGGCATGCTCGCTGCCGTGGAAACCCTCAGTGGCCAAGCCGCCGCCAGTTACCACGGCGATCACAGCCAGCCGGACCTGCCGAAGATCCGCACGCTGAAGGAAGAACTCAACCGAGTGATTCGTTCCCGCGCGGCCAATCCGAAGTGGATCGACGGGGTCAAGCGCCACGGCTACAAAGGCGCATTCGAACTGGCGGCGACGGTGGACAATCTGTTCGCCTTCGACGCCACCACCCAGTTGATTGACGACCACCAGTACGCCTTGCTGGCCGATACCTATCTCCTCGATCCGCATACCCGGGATTTCGTCCGCCAGCACAACCCCGACGCGCTGCGGGACATGACCGAGCGAATGCTCGAAGCGCAGCAGCGCGGGATGTGGCAGGAACCGGGGGATTATCGCGAGGCGCTGGAAAACCTGCTGCTGGACATTGAAGAAGATGGCTGACTTTAGCCAAGACAGATATCTATGGTGATGGGATATCTCTGTGGCTTGGGTATTTATCCGGGCTGGGTTGCGTAGCCACCATCTCGCATGTTTTTGGGGCCGCTTCGCGACCCTGGGGGTATAAATCCCCTCGCCACGGAATATTGTGTTGCCTGAACCTCACCGGACAGCTTGAGAGAACAACATGACCGACACCCCACATTTCCCCCTCGCCGCCGTGGTCGGCGCCGATGTGCTGAAATTGGCCCTGTGCCTGGCGGCGATCGATCCGAAGATCGGCGGCGTGCTGATCGAAGGCCCGCGCGGGATGGCCAAGTCCACCCTGGCCCGGGGCCTGGCGGATTTGTTGGCCAGCGGCCAATTCGTGACCTTGCCCCTGGGCGCCACCGAAGAACGGCTGGTCGGCACCCTCGACCTGGGCGCGGCGTTGGGGGAAGGGCGCGCGCAGTTTTCCCCCGGTGTGCTAGCCAAGGCCGACGGCGGCGTGTTGTATGTCGATGAAGTGAACCTGCTGCCGGATCATCTGGTGGACCTGCTGCTCGATGTCGCCGCCAGCGGCACCAACCTGATCGAGCGCGATGGCATCTCCCATCGGCATCCGGCGCGTTTCGTGTTGATCGGCACGATGAACCCGGAAGAAGGCGAGCTGCGTCCGCAACTGCTCGACCGCTTCGGTCTCAACGTGGCCCTGGACGGCCATACCGCCCCGGCCGAGCGCGGGCAGATCATCCGTCGGCGGCTGGATTTCGACAGCGATCCGGCGGCATTTTGCGCCGAGTGGGAGCCTGCCCAGCAACGGTTGCGTGAGCGCTGCGAACAGGCCCGCGCAGGCTTGGCCCAGATCCCCTTGGATGACACGGCGCTGGGGCAGATCACCGAGCGTTGTTTTGCCGCCGGGGTCGATGGGTTGCGCGCCGACCTGGTCTGGCTGCGGGCTGCCCGTGCCCATGCCGCGTGGCGTGGCGCGCAAGCCATCGCTGCTGAAGACATCGACGCGGTTGCCGAGTTTGCCCTGCGTCATCGCCGCCGCGACCAGGCCACCCCGGCCCCCGCGCCAACCCAGGCGCCACCCTCGAACCCGAATGAACCCAGCCAACCCAGCGAAGGCCAGGGCCAATGGGGCGACCTGCCGCCTCGGGCATTGCCGACCGGCGCCCGGCGTGACGTGCCGAGCTGGCCAAAAAAGCCCTAGGCATTCGTCCCCGTTCGCCGGCGGGGGCGAATGCCAGACCCCGCGCCGGGCGACTCGACCAGGGCCGCCAGGGACGGAGCAAAGCGGCGACCGCTGGCCTGGTGGACTGGCCGGGTTCCTTGCTCAATGGGCGTCCGCGCTTGCTTGCCGACTTGCGTTTCAAATGGCGGCAGCGTTCGGCCCATGAGCTGTGGCTGGTGATCGTCGATGCGTCGGCCTCGACCCGTCGCCATCGGGCCTTGAGTGACGGCAAGGGCCTGCTCGCGCAACTGTTCGACGACGCCTACCGGCAACGCGCGCGGCTAGCGTTGTTGACCGCCAGCGGCGCCGCACCGACCTGGCAAGTGCAGGGGCTCAAGGCCTCCACCGGCCTGGGGCACTGGCTCGACGCGCTGGGCGCCGGCGGCGGCACGCCGTTGCTGGCGGCGATCGGCGAGGCGCAGCGCTGGCTGGCCGCCCGGCGCAAGCGCTTCCCGGCGGAGCGACAGCGAGTGCTGTTGATGACCGATGGCCGAGTGAAGGAAGGGCACTCCCTGCCGCCCCTCGATTGCCCCAGCCTGCTGATCGACATCGAGCGCGGCCCGATTCGCCTGGGCCGGGCGCGGCAATTGGCGGGGCAGTTGGGGGCTGAGTATCGGCATATCGATGAAGGCACTTGAAATGTGCTGTGGCTGTCTGGGCCCTATCGCGAGCAAGCTCGCTCCCACATGGGTTTCGCTGTGAGCACATAACTGCTGAGCACCCCAGCTCCCTGTGGGAGCGAGCTTGCTCGCGATGGCATCACCGCGGTTTCAATGCTCTGCCCACCCAACCCGCATCACTGCTCTATGCTCAAGCAACCCTCAAAGGAATGAACCCATGCGCGTACTCGTCACCAATCCCCAGGACGATTTCCGGGTCAAGGCCTACGCCGGCACCAACGGGGTGCTGCTCGCCATGGACCTCGCCGAACCCCGGCGCAAGGGGCTGTTGGGCTTTGCCATCGAGAAGCAGGCGGGCGACAAGCCCTGGCTGTTCCTGTTCAACAGCCTGACCTTTCCCGACAAGGCCCACACCTTTCCCCAATTCCACGCCACGCCCAGCGACAAGGCACCGTTGCAGAAATTTCGCTGGGCCGATTACGCCGTCAATCCCGGCGTGACGATCCATTACCGCGTGCACCTGGCCTACGGCAGCCCCGATGCGCCGCAACTGGGCGAAGCCCTGGAAGTGAGCGTCACCAGCGACGACGGTCAACCGGCCAGCCAGCGGGTCATGTTCAATCGCGCGGTGGCGGCCAGCCAGGCGTTCCAGCGCAAGTTTCCGGAAGTGGATGCGCTGATCAGCGCCAATAAAAAGTTGTCCATCGAGGAATGGCCCGACGCGCCACGTCGCTGGCTGGAAAACGGCTTGCTGGGGCGCTTGATCGGCTTCATCGACCGGGCCCTGGATGCCAACTGGGCGCTGGACGTGGCCATCTACGAATACGAACTACCGGTGATCGTCGCTGCGGTGAACGCCGCCCATGCACGCGGCGCGCAGGTCAGGGTGCTGTACCACGCCGAGCCGGATGACGACACGACACTGCGCAACGAAGCCAGCCTGGAAAACCTTCCGGCCGCCAACAAACGTGGGCGGGTCACCCACAATATCTTTCACGACAAGTTCATCGTCCTGAGCCGGGTCGAAGCAAACGGCACGTTGACGCCCGAGGCGGTGCTGTGCGGCAGCACCAATTTCACCGCCAATGGTGTTTATCGTCAGGCCAACGTCATCCATGTGCTGGATGATTCACGGATCAGCGACAGCTACCGCCAGGTGTTTGAGCAGATCTGGCACGCGCCCGCAGATGTCGACGCCACCCGCGATTGGTTGACCCAACACAATCCCATGAGCGCCGATGACAAACTGTTCGCCGGATTTTCGCCCCGCAACGGGCGAGGTGATCTCGATCGCTTCGTCGACATCATCAGGTCCGCGCGCAAGGACCTGCTGTTCGTCACGGCATTTGCCTTGCCGGACACGATTCTCGATGCCTTGCTCGGCCAGCCGAATGACGATGTGCTGCGCTACGGCCTGCAGAACTCTGCCAGCCGCATCACCGGTTTCCATGCCGATCGCACCGCGGAGTTCGCCGCCACCGCGTTACTCAATACCGGCCTGGAAGGTTGGCTCCGGGAAAACATGAAGGGCCAGAAGGGCAACCTGCTGGTGCACACCAAGGCGGTGGTCACCGACTTCACCAGCGATGCCCCGACCATCATCAGTGGCAGCCATAACCTGAGCGCTGCGGCCAGCAGCGGCAACGACGAAAACTACCTGATCATCCAGGGCGACACCGACCTGGCCGACCGCTACGGGCTGGAACTGCTGCGCTTCTACGAGCACTATCGGTTCCGCTACTTTGCGAAAAAACTCGCCCTCAAGCAGGTCAAGCCCTTGGCGCCGAACGACAGCTGGACCGACGACTACTACCGCGATGGCGATCTGCGGATGTTGTCCCGGCTGAGGTTCAGCGCCCGTTAAGGGATTCAAGGCGCGACGTGGTAGGGATTGCGCGGATCGTGGTTCCAATCCAGGAACGGCTTGCCGGTGTCCACTGTCACCATCTCGATGCAATCCTGCACCGGACAGGTGATCTGGCAGAGGTTGCAGCCCACGCATTCCTCTTCGATCACCTCGTAGGCATGGGTGCCGTCCGCCAGCTTGAGGCTGGCGATGGCCTGGTGCGAGGTGTCTTCACAGGCGATGTGACAGCGCCCGCAACCAATGCAGGCTTGCGGGTCGATTTTCGCGATGACCTGGTAGTTGATGTCCAGATACTTCCAATCGGTGGTGTTGCCCACCGCGCGGCCGGAGAAGGCTTGCAGGTTGGCGTGACCGTGCTCGTCCATCCAATGCGACAGGCCGTCCTTCATCTCCTCGACGATGCGAAAGCCGTGCAGCATCGCCGCCGTGCAGACCTGCACCGCGCCGCTGCCCAAGGCGATGAACTCCGCCGCGTCGCGCCAACTGCCGATGCCACCGATGCCGCAGATCGGCAGGCCCTGGGTCTGCGGGTCACGGGCGATTTCCGCGACCATGTTCAGCGCAATCGGCTTGACCGCCGAGCCGCAGTAACCGCCGTGGGTGCTCTGGCTGCCAACGATGGGCAGGGCGACCATGCGGTCCAGGTCGACGCTGGTGATGGAGTTGATGGTGTTGATCAGCGACACCGCGTCGGCACCGCCGCGATGGGCGGCCCGGGCGGCGACGCGGATATCGGTGATGTTCGGCGTGAGCTTGACGATCACCGGCAGCGAGCAATAGGTCTTGCACCAGCGCGTCACCTGCTCGACGTACTCCGGCACTTGGCCCACCGCCGCACCCATGCCCCGTTCCGGCATGCCGTGGGGACAACCGAAGTTCAGCTCGATTCCATCGGCACCGGTGGCTTCCACCAGGGGCAGGATGTTCTTCCAGGACTCCTCGACGCACGGCACCATCAGCGACACGATCAGCGCCCGGTCCGGCCAGTCCTTCTTTACCTGAGTGATTTCCCGCAGGTTGATCTCCAGCGAACGGTCGGTGATCAGCTCGATGTTATTGATGCCCAGCACTTCGCGGTTGGCACCGTAGTGAGCCGAGTAGCGCGAGGACACGTTCACCGCCGCCGGATCCTCCCCCAGGGTTTTCCAGACCACGCCACCCCAGCCCGCCTCGAAGGCACGCACGACGTTGTAGGCCTTGTCGGTGGGCGGCGCGGAGGCCAGCCAGAACGGATTGGGCGCTTTGATGCCGGCGAAGACAATCGACAGATCGGCCATTACGCAGCCTCCACATTGAGCATGAGATGAGCATTGATTGCCTCGGCGGCGAGCTTGCCGTGCTGCACGGCCTGCACGGTGAGGTCCTGGTCGAGGCTGGTGCAATCGCCGCCGGCGTAGACGCCGGGAATGCTGGTGCGCAGGTGTTCGTCCACCAGGATGCGTCCGTCCTGGCGCTTGAGTTCCCGGGCCAGCGGGTCCACCAGCGCGTCGTCGTCGAAGGCTTGGCCGATGGCTTTGAAGATGGCATCGGCGGGCAGGTCGAAGGTCTCGCTGCCGATCACCAGCCGACCGCTCTCCAGATGAGTCCGGGAGAAACGCATGCCGCGCACCACGCCGCTGTCGTCCAGCAGTACTTGCTGCGGCTGGGCCCAGGTCAGCAGGCGAACCTGATTGGCCTTGGCGATGTCCTGTTCGTGCCCGGTGGCGCCCATGTCCTCCAGGCCGCGTCGGTACACCAGGCTGACGTCGCGGGCACCGAGGCGCGCCATCTGCACGGCCATGTCGATGGCTGTGTTGCCAGCACCGAGCACGATGCAACGGTCGGCCAGTGGTAACTGGCTGAGGTCGTCAGCCTGGCGCAACTCGCGAATGTACTCGGTGGCGGCCAGCATCCCTGACGCTTGTTCGTCGCTCAGGCCCAGCTGTTTGCTGGCAGCCAGGCCGAGGCCGAGGAACACCGCGTCGAATTGCTGGTGCAGGTCGCTCAGGTTGAGGTTGTCGCCGAGCTTCTGGCCGTGACGGATCTCGATGCCGCCGATCTCCAGCAGGAAGTCCAATTCGCGTTGGGCGTAGTCGTCCACCAGTTTGTACTTGGCGATGCCGTATTCGTTGAGGCCGCCGGCCTTGTCCCGGGCTTCGAAAACCACCACGTCATGGCCGTGCATCGCGCTGCGGTGCGCGCAGGACAGCCCGGCGGGACCTGCCCCGACCACCGCGATGCGTTTGCCGCTGGCGGCCGCGCGTTTGAACGGGTGCTCGCTGAAGCGGGCATTGTCGACGGCGTAGCGTTGCAACAGGCCGATCAGCACGGGCGCGCATTCCTGGGCGTTGTTGCGCACGCAGGCTTGCTGGCACAGCACCTCGGTGGGGCAGACCCGGGCGCAACTGCCGCCGAGGATGTTCGCCGAGAGAATTCGCTGGGCCGCACCCTGGACGTTGTCCTGATGAATGTTGCGAATGAACGATGGAATATCGATCTCGCTAGGGCAAGCGTTCACGCAAGGCGCGTCGTAGCAATACAGGCAGCGGGACGCCTCCAGGTGGGCCTGGCGCGCATTGAGGGGCGGCGCCAGGTCACTGAAGCGGGCGGCGAGGGTGGTCGGGTCTTCCTGGGAATGGGGGAGATGGCTCAAGGGCTGGATCATGGAATCGGGCCTCACGGTGTTTGAGGTGCTGCCTCTGGTGGGCAGTGGTTTTTTCGTTGCCTGGGCTGACGCCTTCGCGAGCAGGCTCGCTCCCACAGGGGACCTGCTGTGCACATGGCTTCTGCATTCACCCAAAATCCAATGTGGGAGCGGGCTTGCTCGCGAAGGCCGAAGGCCTCGATTTCAGCGTTTAACAGCAGTTGGCCTGGTCAACTCAGCCCGCTTGCTCAGCAAGTCGAACACCGCCGGATACGCCGGTCGTTCGATATAGCGCCCGGCCCCGCGTTCGGCCCGCAGGTCGCCGTCGGCCCAGACCAGCCGACCCTGGCTGATGGTGTGGCTGGGTACGCCGCGCACGGTCTTGCCTTCGAAGATGTTGAAGTCCACTTGCTGGTGGTGGGTCTTGGCGGAAATCGTCCGGCTGCCCTGGGGATCCCAGAGCACCAGGTCAGCGTCGGCACCGACGCGGATCGCGCCTTTGCGTGGGTAGAGGTTGAAGATTTTGGCGGTGTTGGTGGAGGTCAGGGCAACGAAGTCGTGCATCGACAATTTGCCGCTGTTGACCCCTTCGTCCCAGAGCACGGCCATGCGGTCTTCGATACCAGCGGTGCCGTTGGGGATCTTGCTGAAGTCATCGCGGCCGGCGGCTTTCTGTTCCGCGCAGAAACAGCAGTGGTCGGTGGCGGTCGTGTGCAGGTTGCCGGATTGCAGGCCATGCCAGAGCGCTTCCTGGTGCCCGCGCGGACGGAAAGGCGGGCTCATCACATAACCGGCGGCGGTCTGCCAGTCGGGATCGCGATAGACACTGTCGTCCAGCAGCAGATGCCCTGCCAATACTTCACCGTAGACCGGCTGGCCCTTGCCGCGGGCGTAAGTGATTTCGTCCAGCGCTTCTTTCGTCGAGACGTGTACCAGGTACAGCGGCGTGCCGAGGGTCTCGGCGATACGGATGGCCCGGCTGGCGGCTTCGCCTTCCACCTGGGAAGGGCGCGACAGCGGGTGGGCTTCCGGCCCGGTAATGCCTTGGGCCAGCAGCTTGCGTTGCAGGTGATAGACCAGCTCGCCGTTCTCTGCATGCACGGTGGGCACCGCGCCCAGTTCCAGGCAGCGTTCGAAGCTCGCCACCAAGGTGTCGTCGGCGGCCATGATCGCGTTCTTGTAGGCCATGAAATGCTTGAAGCTGTTGACGCCGTGATGGCTGACCAGCTCGCCCATTTCCTCGCGAACCTGTTCGCTCCACCAGGTGATCGCTACATGGAAGCCGTAGTCGCTGGCGCTTTTTTCGGCCCAGCCCCGCCATTGATGAAAGGCTTCCATCAGCGATTGCTGGGGGTTGGGAATCACGAAGTCGATGATCGAAGTGGTGCCTCCGGCAAGCCCCGCCGCCGTGCCGCTGAAGAAGTCCTCGCTGGCGACCGTGCCCATGAAGGGCAGTTGCATATGGGTGTGGGGATCGATGCCGCCTGGCATCAGGTATTGACCGCTGCCGTCGAGCACTTCGGTCGCGGCCGGAACATCGAGGTTTTCACCAATGGCCTTGATCACGCCGTCGGCGCAGAACACATCGGCGCGATAACTTTCATCATGGGTAATAACGGTGGCGCCACGGATCAACAGAGACATTCCGAGTTCCTCGCAGGGCATGACCGACTGTTGCCGGCTCTTTATGTTTTATCCATCACGGTAGGTTAGTCGCGCAGTGTTTTAATCTTGTCACGACTGTCAGGATTAGACGCTAGCTTGAGTTATTGAAATGAGCAAGATTATTTTTTATAAGCTTATTCGTTTTATAACCTATTGAATTTAAAGTATTAACTATTCAAATCACCAAATTGGTGAGCATGCTCACCAATTTGACGCACTTGACAGGATCGCTATTTGAGCGAGATTTATCATGGTAAATCAGCCGCTTGAAAGCGCTTGTAGTGCGGTCTAGACACTTCGCGTGGATCAACGGCGCACCACTTTGAATCTCCCACTCGACAGGACGCGGAGGTCATCTAGCCTGAACATCGATGATCAGAGAGTGGAGCAGGACGACAAGTTGACCTTAAAGCGTTGAAGATCAAATGGTTGAAAGGAATATATCGATTACCCCGTCAGTTATTCAGATCATTCGGCACGGTTATTGAGTGTTGTCGTGGTCTGGCGAGGTGATTGGCAGTACGTGTGCAAGTACTCCAGCCATCGCCCGTCGATGAGCAAAAATAATGAAAACAGTGGAGCGGACATGACCAGATCAACAGTGACCGAGCGCGACGGATTATTCGAACTCGAAGCCGGCAGCGACGTCCTCGACAGCCCCCGTTACAACCACGACATCGCACCCACCAAGGTGCACGAGCGAACCTGGAACAAATGGCACATCACCGCACTGTGGGTCGGCATGGCGATCTGCGTGCCGACCTATACCTTGGGCGGCGTGCTCACGGCCTATTTCGGCTTGACGGTGGGCGAGGCGCTGCTGGCGATCCTGTTCGCCAACATCATCGTGTTGATCCCGCTGACCTTGAACGCCTTTGCCGGGACCAAGTACGGCATCCCGTTCCCGGTGCTGCTGCGCTCGTCCTTCGGCGTCATCGGTTCCAACGTGCCGTGCCTGATCCGCGCCCTGGTCGCCTGTGGCTGGTTTGGTATCCAGACGATGTTCGGCGGGCTGGCGATCCACCTGTTTCTCGGTTCGGTGTTCGAGGGCTGGAAGAGCCTCGGCGGTACCGGCGAAGTGATCGGCTTCATGGTGTTCTGGGTCATCAACCTGTGGGTGGTGCTGCGCGGCGCCGAGTCGATCAAGTGGCTGGAAACCTTGTCTGCGCCGCTGCTGGTTCTGGTGGGGGCCGGGCTCCTGGTCTGGGCGTTGCCCAATGTGTCGCTGACCGAGCTGATGGCGGTCCCGGCCAAGCGACCCGAAGGCGCTGGCGTGACTGGCTATTTTCTCGCCGGGTTGACGGCGATGGTCGGTTTCTGGGCCACCTTGTCCTTGAACATCCCGGACTTCAGCCGTTATGCCAAGAGTCAGAAGGACCAGATCGTCGGGCAGATCATCGGCTTGCCGTTGACCATGTTCCTGTTCGCCTCCCTCGGCGTGGTCATGACCGCCGCCTCGGAAAAACTGGTGGGCGTGACCGTCTCCGACCCGGTGTCTTTGATCGGGCACATCCAGAGCCCGATGTGGGTGGCGTTGGCCATGGTGCTGATCATTGTCGCCACGCTCTCGACCAACACCGCGGCCAACATCGTCTCGCCGACCAATGACTTCCAGAACCTGGCGCCGAAACTGATCGGCCGTACGAAGGCCGTGCTGCTCACCGGCCTGGTGGGGCTGGCGCTGATGGGTCACGAATTGCTGAAAAAACTCGGCTGGATCGTTTCCGACGTCAGCCTGGAGTCAGTTTATTCGAATTGGCTGCTGGGCTATTCGAGCCTGCTGGGGCCGATCGCCGGGATCATGGTGGTGGATTATTTCCTGATCAAGCGACAGCAGTTGGACCTGGCCGGCTTGTACCGCGACGACATCTACCCGGCCTGGAACTGGAACGGTTTCATCGCCTTTGGCGTACCGGTGGCGCTGACGCTGCTGTCCCTGGGCAGCAATGCGTTCAGTTGGTTCTACAGCTACGGCTGGTTCACCGGCTCGGCGCTGGGCGGAGTGATTTATTACGGGTTGTGCAGTATGCGAGCGAGCCCGTCCGTTGCTAAAACAGCGGTGTGAAGGAGGGCCTCTTCGCGAGCAGGCTCGCTCCCACATTGGATTGGGGTGGATGAAAAATTTGTGTGCGCAGCACATCCCTGTGGGAGCGAGCTTGCTCGCGATGGCGGCCTCAAGTACACCGAAAACATGCCAGAAAAAATGGAGATCCCCATGAACGCAGCCACCGACGTCCTGCAATCCACCCACCAGCACATCAACCGCGACCGCCTCTGGCAATCACTCATGGACCTGGCCCAGCTCGGCGCCACGGTCAAGGGCGGTGTGTGCCGGCTGGCCCTGACCGACCTCGATCGCCAGGCCCGCGACTTGTTCGTGCAATGGACCGAAGCGGCAGGGTGTACGGTCAGCATCGATGCGGTAGGCAATATCTTCGCCCGGCGCCCGGGGCGCAATCCGAACCTGCCGCCAGTGATGACCGGCAGCCACATCGACACCCAGCCTACCGGTGGCAAGTTCGACGGCTGCTTCGGCGTATTGTCCGGGCTGGAGGTGCTGCGCACCCTCAACGACTTGGGCATCGAGACCGAGGCACCCTTGGAAGTGGTGGTCTGGACCAACGAAGAAGGCTCGCGCTTCGCCCCGTGCATGATGGGCTCCGGGGTGTTCGCCGAGAAATTCACCCTCGAAGAAACCCTCGCCAAGACCGACGCCGAAGGCATCACGGTGGGCCAGGCGTTGAACGCCATCGGTTACGCCGGCTCCCGGCAAGTGAGTGGTCATCCGGTGGGCGCGTATTTCGAGGCCCACATCGAGCAGGGGCCGATCCTCGAAGACGAGGGCAAGACCATCGGCGTGGTGATGGGCGCCCTCGGGCAGAAATGGTTCGACCTGACCCTGCGCGGCGTCGAGGCCCACGCCGGCCCCACGCCGATGCACCTGCGCAAGGACGCCCTGGTGGGCGCCTCGATCATCGTCGGTGCCGTCAACCGCGCCGCCCTCGGTCATCAACCCCACGCCTGCGGCACGGTCGGTTGCCTGCAAGCCTATCCGGGGTCGCGCAATGTCATTCCTGGCGAGGTGCGCATGACCCTGGACTTCCGTCACCTGGAACCGGCGCGCCTGGATTCGATGATCGCCGAGGTCAAGCAAGTGATCGAAGACACGTGTCGGCAGCACGGCCTGACCTTCGATTTGAAACCCACGGCAGACTTCCCGCCGCTGTATTTCGATCCGGGCTGCGTCGAGGCGGTGCGCGGCGCTGCACAAGGGCTAGGAATGTCGCACCTGGACATTGTCAGCGGCGCCGGCCATGACGCGATTTTCCTCGCGGAACTGGGCCCCGCCGGCATGATCTTCGTGCCCTGCGAAGGCGGCATCAGCCACAACGAAATCGAAAACGCCGCCCCCGACGACCTCGCCGCCGGCTGCGCCGTGCTGCTGCGCGCCATGCTGGCCGCCTCCCAGGCGATCGCCGAGGGGCGCATGGCGGCTTGAGGCTGGCGCACTATCCCAGAGCCATGTGGTCGTAACCTTCAACGCATCCATGCCTGAACGTGACGACCCATGGAGACCCAATGAATCAGGATGTCCCGAACACCGACACCAATCGCCGCCAGTTGCTGCAGATCATCGCCGGGCTGTCCGACGGCGTCATACTCGTCGAGGTCGACCAGACCATTGCCTGGGCCAACGAGGCTGCGCTGACCATGCACGGTGTCCAGGAACTGAGGGAACTGGGCACCAATGCCAAGGAATATGCCCGGCGTTTCAACTTGCGCTATCGTAATAATCATCCGCTGCCTGAAGAAAACTATCCCATCGCCCGCGTGGCCCGTGGTGATGAGTTCAGTGACGTGCTGGTGGAAGTCACGCCAGTGGCCGACCCCGATCGAACCTGGGTGCACCGCATCCGCAGCATGGTCCTGGCCGACCGCGCCGGCGAGCCGGAATACCTGGTGCTGATTCTCAGCGATGCCACCGAGTGGGCCAGCGCCGAGCAGCGTTTCGAGAGAACCTTCGCCGCCAACCCGGCGCCCGCGGTGATCTGCCGTCTCAGCGACTTGCGCTACATCAAGGTCAACCCCGGCTTCCTGGAAATGACCGGCTACAGCCGCGAGCAGGTGATCGGCCGTTCGGTGTACGAATTGGATGTGCTGGAGGCCGCCGAGAAGCGTGATCTCGCCATTGAACGCCTCAGCCAGGGCGCAACCATTCCGCAAATGCAGGCCGAAATGCGCTTGCCGGACGGTACGAACAAGCAGGTGATCGTCGCCGGACAGCCGCTGGACCTGCACGATGAAGACTGCATGCTGTTCTCGTTCATGGACATGGAGCCGCGGCGCAAGGCCGAGACCGCGCTGCGCCAGAGCGAGGAGCGCTTCGCCAAGTCATTCCGCCTGTCCCCGGTGCCGACCTTGATTTGCAGCGGCGAGTTGCAACTGTTGGAAATCAACGAAGCCTTCCTCCAGGCGACCGGTTACGCCAGCGAGGAACTGCTGGGCAAGACCGTGGACGAAATCGGCTTCCTGGACAAGGAGGCGAGCGCTGCGTTGTTTGCCCGGCTCGAGAAAGCCGCCGCCGTGTCCAGCGTCGATGTCAAGGTACACAAGAAAGGCGGCGAGCAGATCGATTGCGAAGTGGCCGCCGATACCGTGGCAATCCAGGACAAACCCTGCTATTTGCTGGTGCTGATGAACATCACCGAACGCAAGCGCTCGGAGCTGGAGTTGGTGGCGGCCATCGAGGAAGTGATGAAGGACGCCTCGTGGTTCAGCCGGACCCTGATCGAAAAACTGGCGAATGTGAAAAGCATCAACGCGCAATCACCCTCGACGTCGTTCACCGAACTGACGGCCCGGGAGCGTGATGTATTGGGGCTGATTTGCGAAGGCCTGGCCGACAAGGAAATTGCCGCGCGCTTGAAATTGGCCCCCAACACCGTGCGCAATCATGTGGCGACGCTGTATTCGAAACTGGACGTTCACAGCCGCAGCGAAGCGATCGTCTGGGCCCGGGAGCGAGGTCTTTTCGGGAACGAATGGCGGATGAAGGCACCATGATAGCTAGTGCATATGCACCTGGCATTCTGGTGCAAATTCGGGTTCTACCCAGGCGGTTACGTCCCTAGGCTGGTGGGGTGCGACATTTGTTGTAGGTGTCGCGTCCCCACGAAACAGTCAAGGAATACGTCACGATGTGCAGCAAACCCTTCAAAAGTGAGATCGACAGGACGTCTGCGGGAGCCAGGAGGCCGGAACGATTTTCCGGCCATTTGCGACTTCGAAGCTGAGGTGCGACCCATGACTCACCTGGCTCCGTTACGCGCCCGTCTCGAAAACAGTTTTGCGCCGCTGTCCTGCGACTGCAGCCTCAATGGCGACGGCACGCTCACCATTCGTTTGTATCACCAGGAAAGCGGCGAGGTCGACCTGGTGGTCAGCGGCATGAGCGTCGACAGCATCCGCTCTGAAGAAAGTCTGGAAAAGCTGGTCGATGAGTTGCGCTATGAGCTGCATAACACACCGTTGCATCGCAGTGATCCTGCCTGACTCCAAGGTCGACGGGAGTTAGTTGTGGCGAGGGGATTTATCCCCGCTCGAGTGCGAAGCGCTCGCCATTTGCTAGCGTTGCATCGATACGGGGCCTGCTGCGCAGCCCAGCGGGGCGGTGCGACGTTTCACTAAATCCCCTCGCCACAGGAAAGCAGTTCTCCAAGCAGATCAACGTTCTTACAACAACGTCGCCCGACAATCGAGCACCAACCGCGCGCCCCCCGACTCGCTGCGATCCACCTCCAGCGTAAACCCGTGCAGGTTGACAATCGCGGCGACGATCGACAGGCCGAGGCCGAATCCGCCGTGTTGGCTGCTGCCCTCGGCGCGATAGAAGCGTCGAAACACCGCCTTGCGTTCGGCCTCGGGGATGCCGGGGCCGGAGTCGAGCACTTCGATGCGGGTGCTGTCGCCCTGGTCCACGCCCCGCAGGATCACTTCGCCGCCCGGCGGGGTGAATTTGATCGAGTTGCTCAGCAGGTTCGACACCGCTTCGAACAGCAGTGCCCGGTCGCCGTTGAGCAGGGGTAGGGCGTCGGGCACTTCCAGGGTGAAGACTAGCTCGCGCTCTTCCGCCAAGGGCAGATAGAAATCATGCAATTCCTGCAGTAGCTGCAACGGATCGAGGCGCACGAAACCTGAGCGGCGTTGCTGGTCCTCCAGTTCCGAAATCCTCAACAGACCACGAAACCGCGCCATCAGCGTATCGGTCTCGGCGATCACCTGATCCATCTGCAACGCTTCGGGGGAGCCGTCGGCGGCTTCCTGCTGGATGCGATAGAGCTGCGCGCGCAGGCGGGTGAGCGGGGTGCGTAAATCGTGGGCGATGTTGTCGCACACGCCCTTGACCTCGTTCATCAGCCGTTCGATGCGGTCGAGCATGGCATTGACGATCGCTGCCAGCATGTCCAGTTCATCGCGCCGGCTCGACAGCGGCAGGCGATGGGTCAGGTCGCCGGCGACGATGGCTTCGGCACTGGCCTGCAGTTTGCGAATGCGCTGCAACGGTCGGCGGCGCAACAGGTGCCAGCCAGCGATGCCCGGCAGGATGGTCAGCGAGACGCCCCAGAACAGCGCGTGCAGGATGATGCGCGTGACGGCGAACAGCGAACCGTTGTCCCGGGCCAGTACCAGCCAGCGGCCGTCCTGGGTCCGGGACGCCACGGCATCGCAACTGTCGGAAGGCACGTCCGGATCGTCGGAATCCACGCAGCCGCCGAGCATGTGGATCTTGCCGTCGAGCGGCAGGTCGGCGGGGATTCGCTGGATCGGCCCGCTCAGGTGACGCAGTTGCGGGTCGAACAGGCCATAGGCGTCGACGCCGCGTTCGTCCAGGGTCAGGCTGGCCATCAGCGCGTCTTCCAACTGATCGCCGTGGATGCGCGCGAACAAATGCTGGCGCTGCATCAGGGAGTGCTTGGCGAGGCTGTCGAGGTAGCCGAATACCTCGTAGTACATCACCCCCATCAGGATCGCGCTCCAGAGCACGAACAGCGAACTGTACAGCGCCAGCAGGCGGCTGCTGGAGGAGCGCCAGCCCTTAGCGGGGTTCAGCAATGACATAGCCGGAACCCCGTACCGTGCGAATCAGCGGTTCCAGGCCCGGCGGGTCGATTTTCTTGCGCAGGCGGCCGATGTGGACGTCGATCAGGTTGGTGCCGGGGTCGAAGTGATAACCCCAGACTTCCTCGAAAATCATCATGCGCGAGAGGATCTGCCCGCTGTTGCGCATCAGGAATTCCAGCAGTTTGTATTCGGTGGGCAGCAGGCTCAGCAACTGCCCGTTGCGGCTGGCTTCGCGGCTGATCAGGTTGAGCTCCAGGTCCGCTACCCGCAAGGCGGTTTCCGGTTCACGGGCGCCGTTGTTGCGTCGCAGCAGCACTTCGACCCGGGCGGCCATTTCGTCGGTGGCGAACGGTTTTGTCAGGTAATCGTCGCCGCCTGCCCGTAGACCACGGACCCGCTCATCGACATCGGAGAGGGCGCTGATCATCAGGATCGGCGTGGCGACGCCCATGCTTCGCAGTTGTGTGACGATCACCAAGCCGTCGAGCTCGGGCAGCATGCGGTCCAGGGTAATCAGGTCGTAGTCGCCGCTGACGGCACGTTCCAGGCCCTCGCGGCCGTTGTCGACCCAGTCGACATCCAGGCCGTTGCGGGTCAGTTCGGCGACGATCTCACGGGCGGTCACGGCGTCGTCTTCGATGGTCAGGATGCGGTTCATGGGCAGTACCGTGTGGGGAAGTTGGAGCGACTGCGCAGCATTTTGCCAAAGAATACCTGTCGGCTTTCTGAAAAAAAGTTCATCAGGCGCCAGCCTGCGCATTCAGTGGCCTGGATCAATACTTCGTCACAAATATTCCCTAACATCATTGCCCTGCGCACCATCATGCTGCGCCCGCTGCCCTGTTCTGGCGCGCTGTCGCCGATGGGCATTGACGCAAGGCAAAGAGTGGCGTGCCGCAAGGAGCCGGGACCGACTGAACTTTCAAGGAAGAGCTGCATGATGCAACCTCAAGACCCCATACACCGACCATTTGATATCCAACCCCTGGAACAGGCCGACATGACCGTGCACCTGGACGGCCAGGCTGTCAACGCCGCCCAGGGCGAAACCGTGCTCACGGTCATCCAGGCGCTGGGCCAGCGCCAGGTCGCGCGCAACGATCATGACCAGATCAGCGGTGCCTATTGCGGCATGGGCGTGTGCCAATGCTGCCTGGTCAAGATCGACGGTCGCCACAAGCGTCGCGCCTGCCAGACCCTGGTGCGACCCGGCATGCACATCGAGACCCGGACCAACCGCATTGCCGAAACGGAGGCGCCATGAACCACGATCCGGTGATTGTCGGCGGCGGCCCGGCAGGTATGGCGGCGGCCATTGAGCTGGCCGCCCATGGCGTGCGCTGCAGCTTGCTCGAAGAGGCGCCGCGCCTGGGTGGGGTGGTGTATCGCGGCCCTTTGCGCGATGGGGTACGCCTGGATTACCTGGGGCCGCGCTACAGCGAAGCCCTGGAAAGACTCCACGGTGAATTCCAGCACCATGCCGGCCTGATCGACGTGCGACTGGGCAGCCGGGTCATCGGCGCCGAAGGGTTCCGGGCCCTGATGCTGCTGGATGCCGACGAGCGCTTGCGCGAGGTTGCCTACTCCCAACTGATCCTCGCGGCCGGTTGCCATGAACGCAGCGTGCCGTTTCCTGGCTGGACGTTGCCGGGTGTGATGATGCTCGGCGGCTTGCAATTGCAGATCAAGAGCGGCGTGGTCAGGCCACCAAGCCCGGTGGTCATCGCCGGTACGGGGCCGCTGCTGCCATTGGTGGCCTGCCAGCTACATGCCTCGGGCGTCACCGTGGCGGGCGTCTACGAGGCCTGTGCGTTTGGCCGGATCGCCAAGGAAAGCCTGGCGTTGCTGAACAAGCCGCAGCTGTTCCTCGATGGCCTGGGCATGCTCGCGTACCTCAAGCGGCATCGCATTCCGGTGCGTTATGGCTGGGGCGTGGTGCGAGCCGAGGGCGAGGGCGAGTTGAGCGGCGTGACCGTCGCGCCGTATTCCGCCGATTGGGCGCCGGACCTTGAGCGCGCCGAACAGTTGCCGGCCCAGACGCTGGCGGTTGGCTACGGGTTTATCCCGCGCACCCAGTTGAGCCAGCAGATGGGCCTGGAACATGGCTTCAGCGAAGACGGTTATTTGCGTGCGATGTCCGATGCCTGGCAACGCAGCAGCGAGGCGCATATCCACCTGGCGGGCGACATGGGCGGGATTCGCGGAGGTGAAGCCGCCATGCTGAGCGGGCGTATTGCCGCGCTGTCAGTGCTGATGCAACGCAATGTCCTGGATGAGCCGGCAGCCCTGGAGCGGCGTGGGCGCTATCAGGCCCGACTGGAGCGGATCATTCGCTTTCGCGCCGCCGTCGATCGCTATACCCGGCGCGGGGCGGGCCAGACTGCGCTGCCCACTGCCGAGACGGTGATCTGCCGCTGCGAGCATGCCACCCGTGCCGACATCGACCGAGCCCTGGAGCAGGGTGTGCAGGACATGGCCAGCCTGAAAATGCGCACCCGCGTCAGCATGGGTGATTGCCAGGGGCGCATGTGCGTCGGTTACTGCAGCGACCGGTTGCGCGAGGCCACCGGACGCGCCGATGTGGGCTGGTTGCGGCCGCGGTTTCCGATCGATCCGATTCCATTTTCAGCCTTTCAGAATGTCGGCACGGAGGCCGCTTCCCATGACTAAGCACTATGACGTGGTGATTGCCGGCGGCGGCGTGATTGGCGCTTCCTGTGCCTATCAGCTGTCCAAACGCAGCCATTTGAAGATCGCCCTGATCGACGCCAAGCGTCCCGGCAACGCTACCCGTGCGTCGGCGGGCGGCTTGTGGGCCATCGGCGAGTCAGTGGGCCTGGGCTGCGGGGTGATTTTCTTCCGCATGATGTCGGCCAATCGCAAGCGCCAGGCCCAGGGCGCCGCCGTGGCGGTGGATGCGAGTACGCCGCACATCCTGCCCGACTCGTTTTTCCAGTTCGCCTTGCAGTCCAACGCGATGTACCCGCAACTGCATCGCGAGTTGCTTGAGCGCCACGGCATGGATTTCAAGTTCGAAGAGACCGGGCTGAAGTTCGTGATCTATGACGATGAGGACCGCTTGTACGCCGAGCACATCGCCGCCTCCATTCCCCATCTGGCCGATCAGGTGCGTTGGCTCGACCAGGCGGCCTTGCGCGAGGCAGAGCCAAATGTGAGCCATGAGGCCCTCGGCGCTCTGGAGTTTCTCTGCGATCACCAGGTCAGCCCGTTCCGCCTCGCCGACGCCTACACCGAGGGCGCGCGGCAGAACGGCGTCGACCTGTACTTCAACACCCACGTGACTGAAGTCTTGCGCAGCGGCACGCGGGTGACCGGCGTGCAAACCGCCGAAGCCGGAACGTTCAATTGCCGGATTCTGATCAATGCCGCCGGCGCCTGGGCGGCGGACCTCAGCGAGCAGGCCACGGGCGTGCGGATTCCGGTCAAGCCGGTCAAGGGCCAGATCCTGTTGACCGAACGCATGCCCAAGATCCTCAACGGCTGCCTGACCACCAGCGATTGTTATGTGGCGCAGAAAGACAACGGCGAAATCCTGATTGGCAGCACCACGGAGGACAAGGGGTTCGACGTGACCACCACTTACCCGGAGATCGAAGGGCTGGTGCAAGGCGCGATGCGTTGTATTCCGCAACTGGCCGACATCAATCTCAAACGCACCTGGGCCGGCCTGCGTCCCGGCTCACCCGACGAGCTGCCGATCCTAGGGCCGATGCGCGGCGTGGAGGGCTACCTCAACGCCTGCGGACATTTCCGCACCGGCATCCTCACCTCGGCCATTACCGGGGTGTTACTGGATAAACTGGTCAATGATGAGCCGTTGCCGCTGGACATCACGCCGTTCCTCGCGGATCGGTTCGAGGTGGCGCCGATTGCAGAACCAAGGGAAATGGAACCGGTCTGAGCAAATCCTGTGATCAACCGGTCCCCTGTGGGAGCGAGCTTGCTCCGGGCGGCGATCCGACGATAGCGTCCGTTCAGCCAATATCAATGGTGATTGATACGCCGCCATCGCGAGCAAGCTCGCTCCCACACCGTTCTCGGCTGTCCGCGGAATTTCGTTCGCCAAAGAAGCTGTGGGAGCGAGCTTGCTCGCGAAGGCGTCATGTCAGTCGGCATCCATGGTGACTGATGCACCGCTTTCGCGAGCAAACTGAACTCCCACACCGTTCTCGGCTGTCCGCGGAATTTCGTTCGCCAAAGAAGCTGTGGGAGCGAGCTTGCTCGCGAAGGCGTCATGTCAGTCGGCATCCATGGTGACTGATGCACCGCTTTCGCGAGCAGGCTCGCTCCCACACGGGAATGTATCCAGCCGGTTATTCCACCGGTGTGCTGAGGAACGCTTCCAGTTCTTCGGCGTAGGCGGTGAATGCGCTGATCTGCGGGAAGGCTTTGCCTTCGACCTGGTCCGCGACCAGGAGGTTGGTGAAGGTCCAAGCCACGGCGATGGTGATGCCGGCCTGGTCGATCGAGCCATCGGTGGGCAATGGCTGTTTTGCCAGCGCTTGCTCCAACCCGCCGTATGCCGCCAGCAGTTGGGCGCAGATCCGCTCGAGCCACGGACCGTGCTGGATTTCCGCCGGCCGCAGGGTACGTTCGTAGTAGATCTGCACCGACTTCTCGCACGCCGCCAACGCCAATCCGATCAGTTGCAACGAGCGCAGCCGTTGTTCCGGACCGTTCGGCATCAGGCTGCGCGTTGGCCCGGCCAGGGCCTCCAGGTAATCGATGATCAAGGTGGAATCCATCAACACCGAGCCATCATCCAAGACCAGGGTCGGTGCCTTGACCACCGGGTTGATGCTCTGGAAGTGCTCGAATTGCCTGAACACCGACACCGATTCGTGTTCCAGGGCGATCCCCAGGCGTTTGGCGGAAATGGCGACGCGGCGTACATAGGGCGAGTCCAGCATGCCGATCAGTTTCATGGCTTCTCCTTCAGCGGTTTTCAGCTCGGGCATCAATCCTCGAAGCCGACCTGTTCATGGATTTCATCAACCTTGAGTTCAAGGCGGTAGGCCACGGCGATGAACAACGCCTGGCACAGGCACAACGTCGCACTCAACGAGCGGAACGCGAATGAGCTGCCTTCGTTGACCAGCAGCACCGCGTTGGCCCGCTTGGCCAGCGGCGACAGGTTGCTGTCGGTGATGATCAGCGTCTTGGCCTGGTGATGCTGGGCAATGCGCAGGCAATGCTGGGTTTCCTTGCCGTAGGGCGTGAAGCTGATGGCGATGACCAGGTCATTGGCCCGCACGCTGCGCATCTGCTCGCGATAACTGCCGCCCAGGCCGGACACCAGGTGAATGCGCTTGTTGGTGTGTTGCAGGTTGTAGACCAGGTAGTCGGCCACCGCGAATGAACGCCGCACGCCGACCACATAGATATTGTCGGCATTGACCACCAGGTCCACGGCTTTTTCGAACGCCTCGTCGTCCAGTTCCAGCCCCAGGCGCTCGATACCTGACAGGGTCGCGTTGACGCATTCACGGGCCAGGTCGCCGGCGCTGGCCTTCTGCGATTTGTTGGCGATCATGCTGCGGATGCGCTGCTGGTAGTTCTGCACCGGCGTGGTCTTGTGGGTATAGGCCTCGCGGAACAAGGCCTGCATTTCGCTGAACCCGCTGAAGCCGAAGCGCTGGGAGAACCGCACGATGGCCGAAGGGTGGACTTCGCATTCCCGGGCGATGTCGCTGATGCGATCCACCATGATCCGGTCGCTTTGCTGGCTCATGTAGCTGGCGATGCGCTTGAGCTGGCGCGGCAGGCTTTCGTATTCCTCGGTGATCAGTTGCAGCAGACGCTCGGCGTTGATCGGTGGGCTGGGGAGGGCGGCTTCGGACGCGCTCTCGGACGGCGCCGGCAGATCGGGGCGGGTCATAGGAAATCCTTCTGGCTTGTTCTTATAGGGCAGCCCGCGGAAACGGGCCGCCCTCGACAATAGGTTGGCTGGTCGCAGTCTACAGCGTAGGCGCCGGGAAAATCATGGTTGAGCGAAGTTGTCGCGCCTGCTGAAACGATGCACTGCGTCTGGCCCGGTTGAGCAGTAGCATATTGGAAAAAATATTCCACGATAAAAATTTATGGAAAAAATATTGATTATTGGCGCTGGCTCGTTTTAGTCTGCATCCACCAAAGCGCTGATGTCGGTTCCGACGACCAGCGCAGGCTGATAAAAATAACAGGAGCCAGCATGGGCCAGACTCGTTTTGCCAGTGGGCGTCAATTGGATGTGATCTGCCTGGGACGCCTGGGCGTCGATCTCTACGCGCAGCAAGTCGGCGCGCGCCTGGAAGATGTTTCAAGCTTCGCCAAATACCTGGGCGGATCATCGGCCAACATCGCCTTCGGCACGGCTCGCCTGGGGCTCCGGTCGGCGATGCTGAGCCGGGTCGGCGACGATCACATGGGGCGCTTCCTGGTGGAGTCCCTGGCGCGCGAAGGGTGTGACGTCAGCGGGATCAAGGTCGATCCTGAGCGACTCACCGCCATGGTCCTGCTGGGCATCAAGGATCGCGAGACCTTTCCCCTGGTGTTCTACCGGGAAAACTGCGCCGACATGGCGCTGCGGGCCGAAGACATCGACGAAGCCTTCATCGCCTCCAGCAAGGCGCTGCTGATCACCGGCACCCATTTCTCCACCGAAGGCGTCTACAACGCGAGCGTCCAGGCGCTCGACCATGCGCGAAAACACAACGTCAAATGCGTCCTCGACATCGATTACCGCCCGGTCCTCTGGGGCCTGGCAGGCAAGGCCGATGGCGAAACCCGTTTCGTCGCCGATCGTAAAGTCAGCCAGCACGTGCAAGGGATCCTGCCGCGGTTCGACCTGATCGTCGGCACCGAAGAAGAATTCCTGATTGCCGGTGGTAGCGAAGATCTGTTGACCGCGCTGCGGACGGTGCGCGCGCTGACGACCGCAACCCTCGTGGTCAAGCTCGGTCCGCAAGGGTGCACGGTGATTCACGGTGATATTCCAAGCCGCTTGGAGGACGGAGCCCTTTACCCTGGCGTGCGGGTCGAAGTCCTGAATGTGTTGGGCGCAGGCGATGCGTTCATGTCGGGTTTCCTCGCCGGTTGGCTGGAAGACGCCAGTGATGAGCGCTGCTGCCAATTGGCCAACGCCTGTGGCGGCCTGGTGGTGTCGCGCCATGCGTGCGCCCCGGCGATGCCGACCCGGGCCGAGCTCGATTATCTGTTCAAGAGCCCGGTGCCCATTACCCGACCGGACCAGGATGTCGTGCTTCAACGGCTGCATCAGGTCAGCGTGCCGCGCAAGGCTTGGAAACAGCTGTTCATCTTTGCCTTCGATCATCGCTGGCAGTTGGTGGAGCTGGCGCAGAAGGGCGGTCGTGAACTGAGCAGCATCGGCGAGCTCAAGCAATTGTTCATCCAGGCGGTGGAGCGGGTCGAAGCCGACCTGCAACGCCAGGGCATCGACGCCGATGTCGGGCTGCTGGCCGATCAGCGTTTCGGCCAGGATTCGCTCAACGCGGCCACCGGACGTGGCTGGTGGGTGGCGCGGCCCGTGGAGGTGCAGGGCTCGCGACCGCTGGCGTTCGAGCATGGGCGCTCCATCGGCAGCAACCTGATCGCCTGGCCGCAGGAACAGATCATCAAATGCCTGGTGCAATTTCACCCCGACGACGAGCCGCTGCTGCGCCTGGAACAGGAGGCGCAGTTGATGGGCTTGTATAAGGCGTCCCAGGCCAGTGGTCATGAGTTGCTGCTGGAAGTCATCCCGCCGAAGGATCATCCATCGGCCCATCCGGACGTGCTTTATCGCGGCCTCAAGCGCCTCTACAACCTCGGAATTTTCCCGGCGTGGTGGAAGATCGAAGCGCAGACAGCCGAAGAGTGGAAGCAGCTTGACGAGTTGATCCAGCAACGCGACCCGTACTGCCGTGGCGTGGTGCTGCTGGGCCTCAACGCCCCGGCCTCCGCGTTGGCCGAGGGCTTCCGCCAGGCCAGCCAGAGCACCACCTGCCGCGGGTTTGCCGTGGGCCGGACGATCTTCCAGGAACCGAGCCGGGCCTGGTTGGCCGGGGAAATCGATGATGAAACGTTGATCCGGGACGTGCAGGGGCGGTTTGTGGAGTTGATCGAGGCGTGGCGTGCTGCGCGGGCCTGAAGGGTGTTGTGCCGGCTTTTGTGGCGAGGGGATTTATCCCCGCTGGGCTGCGAAGCGGCCCCAAAACCGGCAACTCGGTGTGTCAGGCAACTTGCATTAAGTCTTTAAGGGGCCGCTTCGCGACCCAGCGGGGATAAATCCCCTCGCCACAATAAGTATTCCAAACGATTTTCGTTATTCAGTTTGAAAAACAATAAAAGGTGCAGCCATGCCCGCAATCCGAATTGGCATCAACCCGATTTCCTGGAGCAACGACGACCTGCCATCCCTCGGCGGCGAGACGCCCTTGAGCACGGCGTTGAGCGAAGGCAAGGAAATCGGCTACGAAGGTTTCGAGCTCAATGGCAAGTTTCCCAAGGACGCCAAGGGCGTCGGCGACGTGCTGCGCCCGTATGACCTGGCGCTGGTGTCCGGCTGGTACTCCAGTCGCCTGGCGCGGCGTTCGGCCGCCGAGGAGATCGACGCCATCGCCAGTCATGTCGAGCTGTTGGCGCAGAACGGCGCGACGGTGCTGGTCTATGGCGAGGTGGCGGACTCGATCCAGGGCCAGCGCATCCCGCTGATCGAACGCCCGCGCTTCCACACTGACGAAGCCTGGCAAGCCTACGCCGACAAGCTCACCGAACTGGCGCGCTTCACCTTGTCCCACGGCGTGCGCCTGGCGTATCACCACCACATGGGCGCCTACGTCGAATCGCCTTCGGACATCGACAAGCTGATGGCCCTGACCGGCAGCGAAGTGGGCCTGTTGTTCGACTCGGGCCATTGCTACATGGGCGGCGGCGAACCGTTGCAAGTCCTGCGCAAGCACATCGAGCGCATCTGCCACGTGCATTTCAAGGACGTGCGCAAACCGGTGGTGCAGTTGGCACGCAACAACCTCTGGAGTTTCCCCGACTGCATCATCAACGGCACCTTCACCGTGCCGGGGGACGGCGACATCGATTTCGCCGCGTTGCTCGACGTCCTGCTCGCCGCCGATTACCACGGCTGGCTCGTGGTGGAAGCCGAGCAGGATCCGGCGGTAGCGCCGAGCTATGTCTACGCCAAGAAGGGCTACGACACCTTGCGTGCCCTGCTGCAAGAGAGGATGCCGGCATGAGCCTGTTGATCAAGAGCAATCCCAGCGGCCAAAAGCTGGTCGAACTGCCCCATGGCGCGTTGGAGTACGTGGGGTTCGCCGCCTACCGCCTGAGCCTCGGCGAAACCCTTCCGGTGATGGCCGGTGACAAGGAATTGTGCGTGGTCCTGCTCAGCGGACGCATCGACCTCAAGGGCGAAGCGCCCGGGCAGGGAGCCTTCAACTGGGACAACCTCGGTGACCGCCAATCGGTGTTCGAGGACAAATCACCCTTCGCGGCGTATCTCCCGCCCGGCAGCCAGGCCCAAGTCACCGCCCTGAACGATGTGCAGGTGGCGGTGTGCGCCGCGCCGGGGGCTGCCCAGCATACTTATGGTCCACGGCTGATCCGTCCGGACAGCATGAAACGCAGCGTGCGCGGCAAGGGCGCCAATACCCGATACGTCTGCGACATCCTGCCCGACAGCGAGCCGGCCCATTCGCTGCTGGTGGTGGAAGTGCGCACGCCGTCCGGCCATTCGTCCAGCTACCCGCCGCACAAGCACGACACCGACGACCTGCCGCACCAGAGTTTTCTCGAAGAAACCTATTACCACCAGGTCAACCCGTCCCAGGGCTTCGTGTTCCAGCGGGTCTACACCGACGACCGCAGCATCGACCAGGCCATGGCCGTGGAGAACAGTGACCTGGTGGTGGTACCCAAGGGTTATCACCCGGTCAGCGTGCCCTATGGGTACGAGTCGTATTACCTGAATGTCATGGCCGGTCCGAAGCGGGTCTGGCAGTTCCATAACGACCCGCAGCACAGCTGGCTGCTCGACCTCTGAATTCCAATATTCCAACGGAGAACCAGGACAATGAGCGACACCCCGGTAATAGGCCATTACATCAACGGCCAAGTGCAGGACAGCGAAACCGCGCGCTCCAGCAACGTCTTCAACCCGGCCACCGGCGCGGTGCAGGCGCGGGTGGCCCTGGCCGAGCCGAGTACCGTCGACGCGGCGGTGGCCTCGGCGCTGGCGGCGTTCCCGGCCTGGTCCGAACAGTCGTCGTTGCGCCGTTCGCGGGTGATGTTCAAGTTCAAGGAACTGCTCGACCGCCATCACGACGAACTGGCGCAAATCATCAGCCGTGAACACGGCAAGGTGCTGTCCGACGCCCACGGTGAAGTCACTCGCGGCATCGAGATCGTCGAGTACGCCTGCGGTGCACCCAACCTGCTCAAGACCGATTTCAGTGACAACATCGGCGGCGGTATCGACAACTGGAACCTGCGCCAGCCGCTGGGTGTGTGCGCCGGCGTCACGCCGTTCAACTTCCCGGTGATGGTGCCGCTGTGGATGATTCCGCTGGCATTGGTTGCCGGCAATTGCTTCATCCTCAAACCTTCGGAGCGCGACCCGTCCGCCAGCCTGCTGATGGCCCGCCTGTTGACTGAAGCCGGCTTGCCGGACGGCGTGTTCAATGTGGTCCAGGGCGACAAGGCGGCGGTGGATGCGCTGTTGCAGCACCCGGATATCGAGGCGATTTCCTTTGTCGGCTCTACGCCCATCGCCGAGTACATCCACCAGCAGGGCACCGCGCATGGCAAGCGCGTGCAGGCCCTGGGCGGGGCGAAGAACCACATGATCGTCATGCCCGACGCCGACCTCGACCAGGCGGCGGACGCCTTGATCGGCGCGGCCTACGGCTCGGCCGGCGAGCGCTGCATGGCGATTTCCATTGCCGTGGCGGTGGGCGATGTCGGTGATGAGTTGATCGCCCGGCTGCTGCCGCGTATCGACCAATTGAAGGTCGGCAATGGCCAGCAACCCGGCACCGACATGGGGCCGCTGGTCACCGCCGAGCACAAGGCCAAGGTGGAAGGTTTTATCGATGCTGGCGTGGCCGAGGGCGCTCGGCTGATCGTCGACGGTCGGGGTTTCAAGGTGCCGGGGGCCGAGCAAGGATTTTTCGTCGGCGCGACGCTGTTCGACCAGGTCACCGCCGAGATGAGCATCTATAAGCAAGAGATCTTTGGCCCGGTGCTGGGCATCGTTCGTGTACCGGATTTCGCCACCGCGGTGGCGCTGATCAACGCCCATGAGTTCGGCAACGGCGTGTCGTGCTTCACCCGTGACGGCGGCATCGCCCGGGCGTTCGCGCGCAGCATCAAGGTCGGCATGGTGGGCATCAACGTGCCGATCCCGGTGCCGATGGCCTGGCATTCCTTTGGCGGCTGGAAGCGTTCGCTGTTCGGCGACCACCATGCCTACGGCGAGGAAGGCCTGCGTTTCTACAGTCGCTACAAGAGCGTGATGCAACGCTGGCCCGACAGCATCGCCAAGGGCCCCGAATTCAGCATGCCCACTGCCCAATAACTCATTTCATGAATGCCGGAGGGAGAACAACAATGAACCAGCCCCTGCGTTTTGCCCTGAACCGAATGGTTGCCCCACGCCTGTCACTGCCTGCTTTCATCGACTTGGCGCTGGCGTTGAAAACCGACGCCATCGAGATTCGCAATGATCTGAAAGGTGTCGAGATCGAAGACGGCATGCCCCCGGCCCGCGTCCGCGAGTTGTGCGAGGCACGCGACATCAAGGTGCTGTCGATCAACGCCCTGTACCCGTTCGATGTATGGAACGAAGAGCGTCGCGCCCAGGCTGTGCGCCTGGCCGACTATGCCCGTGAGTGCGGTGCCGAAGGGCTGGTGATGTGCCCGCTCAACGACCGCGCGGACCCACGCAGCGAGGCCGAACGTGCGTCGGGGCTGCGCACGGCCCTTAATGAACTGGCACCGATCCTGCGCGCCTTCGGCATCTACGGTTTCATCGAGCCTTTGGGTTTCGAGGAGTGCTCGCTGCGGCGCAAACGCACGGCGGTGGAAGCGATCAAGGCCATTGGCGGGCTGGACGTGTTCCGCCTGGTGCATGACACCTTCCACCATCATCTGGCCGGCGAGCAGGAATTCTTCCCTGAACTGACCGGGCTGGTGCACATCTCCGGGGTCGAGGATGCCAAGGCACCCTTGGCGACGATTCGTGACGGCCACCGGGTGCTGGTGGGCGAGGGCGATATTCTCGGCAATGCCGGGCAGATCGAGGCGCTGCTCCGCGGCGGCTATGACGGTTACCTGTCCTTCGAGCCGTTTGCCGAAAGCGTTCATGAGTTGGCCGATATTCGCCAGGCGTTGGGGGCGAGCATGAATCACTTGCAAAGCTCCCGGGCCTGACACGATTTGCTGAACGATGGAGCCTCCCCTGTGGGAGCGAGCTTGCTCGCGATAGCGGTATGTCAGGCGACATTAATGTTGGATGTATGGTCGCCTTCGCGAGCAAGCTCGCTCCCACAGTTGACCGAGTTGCGTTTGAAAAAGGTGCAAGCATGACCACAACACGACTGACCATGGCCCAGGCCCTGGTGAAATTCCTCGATAACCAGTACGTCGAGGTCGATGGCGTCCAGAGCAAGTTTATCGCCGGGGTGTTTACCATTTTCGGCCACGGCAACGTGCTGGGCCTGGGCCAGGCGCTGGAGCAGGACAGCGGCGACCTGGTGGTCCATCAGGGCCGCAACGAGCAGGGTATGGCCCATGCCGCCATCGGCTTTGCCAAGCAGCACCTGCGGCGCAAGATCTACGCCTGTACTTCGTCGGTCGGTCCCGGCGCGGCGAACATGCTGACCGCTGCCGCCACCGCGACGGCCAATCGCATCCCGCTGCTGCTGTTGCCGGGCGATGTCTACGCCAGTCGCCAGCCGGACCCGGTGCTGCAACAGATCGAGCAATTCCATGACCTGAGCATCAGCACCAACGATGCGTTCAAGGCCGTGAGCAAATACTGGGATCGCATCAACCGCCCCGAGCAATTGATGAGCGCCGCGATCCAGGCCATGCGCGTGTTGACCGACCCGGCCGAAACCGGTGCGGTGACCCTGGCGCTGCCCCAGGACGTGCAGGCCGAAGCTTATGATTACCCGGATTACTTCCTGCAGAAACGCGTGCATCGTATCGACCGCCGTCCGGCCACCGAAGCGATGCTCGGCGACGCGTTGGCGCTGTTCAAGGGCAAGCGCAAGCCGCTGATCATCTGCGGCGGCGGGGTGAAATACTCCGGGGCCAACGCGGTATTGCAAGCCTTCGCCGAGCGCTTCGACATTCCTTTTGCCGAAACCCAGGCGGGGAAAAGCGCCATCGTCTCCAGCCATCCGCTGAACGTGGGCGGCGTCGGCGAGACCGGTTGCCTGGCAGCGAACCTGCTGGCCAAGGAAGCGGACCTGATCATCGGTATCGGCACCCGCTACAGCGATTTCACCACGGCGTCGAAATGGCTGTTCCAGCACCCCGACGCGCAATTCCTCAACCTCAACATCAGCCCGTGCGATGCGCTGAAACTCGACGGCGTGCAACTGCTGGCCGACGCCCGTTCTGGCCTGGAGGCGCTGGCCGGCAAACTGGGGGACTACCGTGCCGAATGGGGCGGGCAGATCGCCGACGCCAAGGCCCAGCTCGACGCGGAAGTGGACCGGATCTACCAGGCGGATTTCCAGACCCAGGATTTCGTCCCGGAAATCAACGATCACATGGACCCGGCGGTGTTTCGCGAATTCATCGAACTCACCGGCTCCTGCCTGACCCAGAGCCGCGTGCTGGGCACGCTCAACCAAACCTTGGCGGACGACGCCATCATCGTCGCTGCCGCCGGCAGCCTGCCTGGCGATTTGCAACGCAGTTGGCGGAGCAAGGGCGTGAACACTTACCACGTCGAATATGCCTATTCGTGCATGGGCTACGAGGTGAATGCGGCGTTGGGGGTGAAGCTCGCCGAGCCGGACAAAGAGGTCTACGCGCTGGTGGGCGACGGTTCCTACATGATGCTGCATTCGGAACTGGCGACCTCGATCCAGGAGCGGCGCAAGATCAACGTGGTGCTGCTGGACAACATGACCTTCGGCTGCATCAACAATCTGCAAATGGAACACGGCATGGACAGCTTCGGCACCGAGTTCCGCTTCCGCAACCCCGAGACTGGCAAGCTCGACGGCGGCTTCGTGCCGGTGGACTTCGCCATGAGCGCTGCGGCCTACGGCTGCAAGACCTACACGGTCAAGACGCTGGACGAGTTGCACGCGGCCCTGGCCGATGCCCGGCGCCAGACGGTCTCGACGCTGATCGACATCAAGGTCCTGCCCAAGACCATGATCCACAAATACCTGTCGTGGTGGCGGGTCGGCGTGGCGCAAGTCTCCACCAGCGCCCGCACCGATGCCGTCGCCAAGACCCTCAACGAACGACTGGCCAAGGCCCGTCAATACTGATTGCGCCAACACCTACATTAAGGAGTTCCACATGTCTTTGAAGCTGGGCGTCATCGGCACCGGGGCCATCGGCCAGGACCATATCCGTCGTTGCAGCCAGACCTTGCTCAACAGCCAGGTGGTGGCGGTGACCGACATCAACCTTGCCCAGGCGGCGAAAGTGGTGGCCGACCTGAAACTGACCGCCGAGGTGTATCCGGACGGCCACGCGCTGATCAAGGCGCCGGACGTCGAGGCGATCCTTGTCACGTCCTGGGGACCGAGCCATGAAGAATTCGTGCTGGCGGCCATCGCGGCAGGCAAACCGGTGTTCTGCGAAAAACCCCTGGCGGTCACGGCCGAAGGCTGCCGCAAGATCGTCGAAGCCGAAGTGGCCCACGGCAAGCGCCTGGTGCAGGTCGGTTTCATGCGGCCATATGATGAAGGTTATCGAGCGCTCAAATCGGTGATCGACAGCGGCCAGATCGGCGAGCCGCTGATGCTGCATTGCGCCCACCGCAACCCGAGCGTGGGCGAAAACTACAAGACCGACATGGCGATCACCGACACCCTGATCCACGAGCTGGACGTGCTGCGCTGGCTGCTGGCCGATGACTATGTGTCGGTGCAGGTGGTGTTCCCCCGCAAGAGCAGCAAGGCCTTGGCTCACCTGCGCGATCCGCAGATCGTCCTGCTGGAAACCGCCAAGGGCACGCGGATCGACGTCGAGGTGTTCGTCAATTGCCAGTACGGTTACGACATCCAATGCGAAGTGGTGGGGGAGACCGGCATCGCCAAGCTGCCGGAACCGTCCCAGGTGCAGCTGCGCAGCGGCGCCAAGTTGTCCAATGCGATCCTGATGGATTGGAAGGATCGCTTCATCGCCGCCTATGACGTCGAGTTGCAGGCGTTTATCGACGGCGTGCGCGCCGGGCAGGTGGGCGGGCCGTCGGCGTGGGATGGTTTTGCGGCGGCGGTGGCGGCGGATGCCTGCATCGAAGCGCAGCAGAGTGGGCAGATCGTCAAGGTCGACCTGCCGGAGCGGCCACGCTTTTACGGCTGACCACATTCCCTCTGTGGGAGCGGGCTTGCTCCGGGCGACGATCCGACGAAGACGGCGGCACATCCAACATGGATGTCGACTGACACTACGCCTTCGCGAGCAAGCCCGCTCCCACAAGGGGCCTGCGTTATTTCCAGATAAGGAGCCTTCATGCGAATCGGACTAGTCGGCTATGGCAAGGGTGGGCGGTTCTTTCATGCGCCACTCATCAGCAGTCTGCCCGGCGCTACGTTCGTCGGCGTGGTGACCCGCTCCGCCGAGCGGCGCCAGCAATTGGCAACCGACCACCCCGGCGTCCAGGCCTTCGACAGCCTGGCGCAACTGGTGGCGGCCGGCGTCGATGCGGTGGTGGTGTCAACGCCGCTGGAGGCCCGTCCGGCCGTGGTGATGGAAGCCATCGAGCACGGCGTGGCGGTGGTCAGCGACAAGCCTTTTGCCCTTGACTCCGCCCAGGCCGAAGCGATGGTGCTGGCCGCCGAACGCCGCAACGTGCCGTTGAGCGTGTACCAGAACCGTCGCTGGGATTCGGATTTCCTGACCGTGCGCAAATTGCTCGCGTCCGGCGCCCTGGGTCAGGTCATTCGCTTTGAGTCCAGCGTAGAGCGTTACTCGCCGACCTCGGTGGGCAAAGGCAGCGGCGGGGGATTCCTGCGTGACCTGGGCAGCCATCTGGTGGACCAGGCGCTGCAGTTGTTCGGGCCGGTGATACGGGTTTATGCCGAGCTGGATTATCGACAGCCGGGCCAGGCGTTCGATAACGGTTTCTTCCTTTCACTGACCCATGCCGGTGGCGTCATTTCCCACTTGAGCGGTAATTGCGTGCAAAACGCTCCACGCCCACGTTTCCGGGTCAGCGGCAGCGAAGGCTGCTATACCGTCGAAGGCCTCGACGGGCAGGAAGCCTTGGCATTGGCGGGGCGGAGCCCAGCCACCGAAGGCGAACGCTGGGGCGCCGAGGAGCACCGGCGCTGGGGTTGGTTCGAGCACGGTGCCGAGCGCGAACGTGTGGCCTCGGAGCGCGGTTGCTGGCTGGAGTTCTATCAGCGCCTCCAGGCCGCGTTGCAGGGCGACGGCCCTCTGCCGGTGGCGGCCCGCGATGCCTTGGCCACGACGCGTATCCTGGACGCTGCCAGGCAAAGTGCGGAGCAAGGCGAGGTGGTGTGTTTATCAGCGCCTGTAGGACATGGAACAAAAAACGAATAAAATTCTAAAATGAGTTGATATGGAAAATATTTTCCAATAAAGTCGATTCCAGGTTACCGACAACCCTGTCCGCGTTTATCCAGGCCTGCCCTGGATGGACGAAGGACGAAACAAAAACAAGAAACACAGCCAGGTACCGTCGATGAAAACCTTCAACCGCTCTGCGTTTCACTTGCCACCGTCCTTGCGCCTGTCCGCAATTCTTCCCTTGTTTGAATCCCTGTGCATCCAGCGCAAGGGCGCCGTGGTGTGCTGCATGCCCGGCGCCCCGATCGTGCGTTTGCCGCGTTCCTGAAGTCCGTCACGCCTTATCCATAAAACAAACAAAAAAGTGGAGAAAGAACGTTCATGAACACCAAGACTCGCATTGCCTCGCTGGCCCTGTCATTGATGTTCGCCAGCGGCGCTGCCCTGGCGGACCTGAAGATCGGCGTCAGCATGTCTCAGTTCGATGACACCTGGTTGACCTACCTGCGCGAATCCATGGACAAGAAGGCCAAGTCCCTGCCGGACGGCGTCACGCTGCAGTTCGAAGACGCGCGCAGCGACGTGGTCAAGCAACTGAGCCAGGTGGAAAGCTTCATCAGCCAGAAGGTCGACGCGCTCATCGTCAACCCGGTGGACACCGCCGCGACCCAGCGCATCACCAAGGCCGCCGTGGCCGCCGGTATCCCGCTGGTGTACGTCAACCGCCGTCCGGACGATCCGAAGCTGCCGCAAGGCGTGGTCACCGTGGCCTCGGATGACCTGGAGGCCGGGCGCATGCAGATGCAATACCTGGCCGACAAGATGGGCGGCAAGGGCGACATCGTGATCCTGCTGGGCGATTTGGCGAACAACTCCACCACCAACCGCACCAAGGGCGTCAAGGAAATCCTCGCCAAATACCCGGGCATCAAGATCGAACAGGAACAGACCGGCACCTGGTCCCGGGACAAGGGCATGACCCTGGTCAACGACTGGCTGACCCAAGGCCGTGAATTCAACGCGGTGGTGTCCAACAACGACGAGATGGCCATCGGCGCCGCCATGGCCCTCAAGCAAGCGGGCACCAAGAAGGGCAGCGTGTTGATTGCCGGGGTCGACGGCACGCCGGACGGCTTGAACGCCATCAAGAAAGGCGACATGGCGGTCTCGGTGTTCCAGGACGCCAAGGGCCAGGCCGATGGCTCCATCGACACGGCGGTCAAAATGGCCAAGGGCGAGAAAATGGAATCCGTCGTGGTGCCGTATCGCCTGATCACGCCGGAGAACGTCGACCAGTTCAAGTGACGCTGCGCCTGGCCCACCACAACAATAAGCAGGCAAGGTCGCCGCGCCGATCTTGCCGAGGGAGTACCTGACCATGTTCGCATCTGCGACTGCTTCGAGCGCCCCGGCGGCAACGTTCCGGCCGGACGTATTACCCGACGAACCGTACCTGTTGGAGGTCGTCAACGTCAGCAAGGGCTTTCCCGGCGTGGTGGCGTTGTCCGACGTGCAATTGCGGGTGCGTCCCGGCTCGGTGCTGGCCCTGATGGGCGAAAACGGCGCAGGCAAATCCACCTTGATGAAGATCATCGCCGGCATCTACCAGCCCGACGCCGGCGAGCTGCGCCTGCGCGGCAAGCCTGTCACCTTCGACACGCCCCTGGCGGCGTTGCAGGCCGGGATTGCGATGATCCACCAGGAACTGAACCTGATGCCGCACATGAGCATCGCCGAGAACATCTGGATCGGCCGTGAACAGCTCAACGGCCTGCACATGGTCGACCACGGTGAAATGCATCGCTGCACCGCCCGGTTGCTGGAGCGCTTGCGCATCAAGCTCGACCCGGAGGAGCAGGTGGGCAACCTGAGCATCGCCGAGCGGCAGATGGTGGAGATCGCCAAGGCGGTCTCGTACGACTCCGACATCCTGATCATGGACGAGCCGACCTCGGCCATCACCGAGACCGAAGTCGCCCACCTGTTCTCGATCATCGCCGACCTCAAGGCCCAGGGTAAGGGCATCATCTACATCACCCACAAAATGAACGAGGTGTTCGCTATCGCCGATGAAGTGGCGGTGTTTCGCGACGGCGCCTACATCGGCCTGCAACGGGCCGACAGCATGGACGGCGACAGTCTGATTTCGATGATGGTCGGACGCGAACTGAGCCAGTTGTTCCCGGTGCGGGACAAGCCCATCGGTGACTTGGTCCTGTCGGTGCGTGACCTGAGCCTGGACGGCATTTTCAAAGACGTGTCGTTCGACCTGCATGCCGGGGAAATCCTTGGCATCGCCGGGCTGATGGGCTCGGGCCGGACCAACGTTGCCGAGGCGATCTTCGGCGTGACCCCGAGTACCGGCGGCGAGATCCTGCTGGACGGCCAGCCGGTGCGCATCACCGACCCGCACATGGCGATCGAGAAGGGCTTCGCGCTGTTGACCGAGGACCGCAAGCTCAGTGGCCTGTTCCCGTGCCTGTCGGTGCTGGAGAACATGGAAATGGCCGTGCTGCCCCATTACGTCGGCAACGGCTTCATCCAGCAGAAAGCCCTGCGGGCGCTGTGCGAAGACATGTGCAAGAAGCTGCGGGTCAAGACGCCTTCCCTGGAGCAGTGCATCGACACCTTGTCCGGCGGCAACCAGCAGAAGGCCTTGCTGGCGCGCTGGTTGATGACCAACCCGCGCATCCTGATCCTCGACGAGCCGACCCGCGGCATCGACGTCGGCGCCAAGGCCGAGATCTACCGGCTCATTGCCTACCTCGCCAGTGAAGGCATGGCGGTGATCATGATTTCTTCGGAGTTGCCGGAAGTGCTGGGTATGAGCGACCGCGTCATGGTCATGCACGAAGGCGACCTGATGGGCACCCTCGACCGCAGCGAAGCCACCCAGGAACGCGTCATGCAACTGGCGTCGGGCCTGTCCTGATGGCCGTCAGTCCAGATAAAAAAGGTAAATGGCTATGAACGCAATATTGGAAAACAAACCCGCGGCCGCACCGGCCAGGACGCGTCGGCGGTTGCCGACGGAACTGAGCATCTTCCTGGTGCTGATTGGCATCGGCCTGGTGTTCGAGCTGTTCGGCTGGATCATGCGCGACCAGAGCTTCCTGATGAACTCCCAGCGCCTGGTGCTGATGATCCTGCAGGTGTCGATCATCGGCTTGCTGGCCATTGGCGTGACCCAGGTGATCATTACCACCGGCATCGACCTGTCATCGGGCTCGGTGCTGGCCCTGTCGGCGATGATCGCCGCCAGCCTGGCCCAGACCTCCGATTTCGCCCGGGCGGTGTTCCCCTCCCTGACTGACCTGCCCGTGTGGATCCCGGTGGTGGCGGGGCTCGGCGTAGGGCTGCTGGCGGGGGCGATCAACGGCAGTATCATTGCCGTGACCGGCATCCCGCCGTTCATTGCCACCCTCGGCATGATGGTCTCGGCTCGTGGCCTGGCGCGCTACTACACCGAAGGCCAGCCGGTGAGCATGTTGTCCGATTCGTACACGGCCATCGGCCATGGCGCGATGCCGGTGATCATCTTCCTGGTGGTGGCGGTGATCTTCCACATTGCCCTGCGCTACACCAAGTACGGCAAGTACACCTATGCCATTGGCGGTAACATGCAGGCGGCGCGAACGTCGGGCATCAACGTCAAGCGTCACCTGGTGATTGTCTACAGCATCGCCGGGCTGCTGGCGGGGCTGGCCGGTGTGGTGGCATCAGCGCGGGCGGCGACCGGGCAGGCGGGCATGGGCATGTCGTATGAGCTGGACGCGATTGCCGCGGCGGTGATCGGCGGCACCAGCCTCGCCGGTGGGGTGGGGCGCATCACCGGGACGGTGATTGGCGCGTTGATCCTCGGGGTCATGGCCAGCGGCTTCACCTTCGTCGGTGTCGATGCGTACATCCAAGACATCATCAAAGGCTTGATTATCGTGGTCGCGGTGGTGATCGATCAGTACCGTAACAAGCGCAAGCTAAAACGCTAGGCTTTGTACGAAAAGTGCCTGCGCGACGATCATGCTGCGTTGAAAACAGGCTCGGAATGCTCATTGACAACCAGTCAACTCCGCTTCCTCGCCTGTTTTCGCCTTGCCTGATCGCCGCTCGGCGACTTTTCGCACAAGCCCTAACTATCTTGATGCGACAAAGCGCCACGCCTGACCCGCGTGGCGCTGCCATTTGTCTTCTTAGTACAGCCATTGCAGCGAATTTCTTGTTATAAACGCACTTCGACGGCTGGCAGAGGCCCGTTAAACGGCATTTGAAGCACTTGTCGGACATTTTCCCCATGTTTTCGGTTGCTGACGCCCCAACTCGGCCTTAGACTGCCGCCCCTCGTAAATTGAGTGCCGGGTGGCGCTTGGAATAGACGGCGCCTTTCCGATGAGCGTGGCCGCTTGATGCGGGACGCTCCATAATTCGCCTTAATGCACGTTTTTTTATAGAGAAATCAATGACAAAGGAAAAGTTGCTGGCCATGCCGGCGGATGACTACATGAATGCCGAGCAACTGGCTTACTTCACCAAGCTGTTGCAGAACATGAAAGTCGAAACCCACGAGCGCATCGAACAGAACCGAATCGCCATTGAAAGCCTGGACAGCCCGGCCGACCCGGCGGACGCTGCTTCCGTAGAAGAAGAGCGCACCTGGCTGGTCAACGCCATCGATCGCGACCAACGCATGCTGCCGCAACTGGAGCAGGCCCTGGACCGCATCAACGATGAAAGCTTCGGCTGGTGCGATGACAGCGGCGAGCCTATCGGCCTCAAGCGCCTGCTGATCAGCCCGACCACCAAATATTGCATCGAAGCTCAAGAACGCCACGAGCAGATCGACAAGCACCAACGTCAGGCCTGATCCCCGTTTCTGGAAAAGATCGCAGCCCTTCATCCGAAGCTGCGATCTTTTTGCTTTCTGATCTTCACGCTTCTTGATCTGTAGCCGAAAACACGACTAATGGACCATGGATAATGGCTCGGTAGTGGCGTTTAATGCTGGCATAACAACGAGAAATGTGGGTGACGAAAAATGGCGACAGACGGATCTCTGGCGGCGACAGCGTCGGCCTCGGTGCCTGTGGCGCGCGGTACGGCGCGCTGGCTGGCGCCGACGTTGCAAAGCCTGGCGCTGGTTGTGTTGCTGTGCGGCGTGACGTTGGGCGGGTGGCCGTTGTACCTGGGCCTGCCCCTGGCAATGCTCATTGTCTGGTTGCCACGCCTGCGCTCGCGCCTGGCCAATGTGCCGGCACAAGCGGCAAACGACAGCCTGGCCGAGCTGACCCGCGACCTCTCCTATACCACCAGCCATAACGCGCTGTCCGCAGCTGGCGTGGCCTATTCCGTCAAGCAGTTGGCCGGCAAGGTCCAGTCGCAACTGGGTGCCGCCGCGCAGATCGTCAGCAATGCCGAATCGATGATCGCCACCGAACAGGCCACCTCGCAGCTCAGCCAACAGGCCTTGGGGGCGGCCAGCGAGGCTCATCGCAGCAGCGTGGCCGGGCGCAGCGAACTGGTGGAATCCATCAGTCGCATGCATCAGCTCAGCCAGCGCGCCAATGAAAGTCGTGAACTGATCGAAGCGCTGAGCGTGCGCAGCGATGAAATCCAGCGCGTAAGCCTGGTCATCCAGTCGATTGCCAGCCAGACCAATCTGCTGGCCCTCAACGCCGCCATCGAGGCAGCGCGGGCCGGTGAACATGGTCGTGGCTTCGCGGTGGTGGCCGATGAGGTGCGCGGCCTGGCCGGGCGCACCGCCGCGGCGACCGGCGAGGTCGGCGTGATGGTGGCGGACATCCAGCAGCGCACCGCGCAAGTCGTCGAGCAGATCCGTCAGTTGGCCGGCGACCTGGACAGCGGCGTGCAGCAAGTCGAGCACACGGGCCAGCACCTGGAAAATATCGCTCGCCTGGCGGCTGGCGTCGAAACCCAGGTCAGCGCCATCGCCCAAGGTACCGACACCAATCGCGAGCAACTGGACAGCCTGTTCCATGCCATCGAGCAGATGCGGGGTGACCTGGCCATCAGCGACCAGCAGACCCAGCGCCTGGCCGAAGCGGCCGTGCAGATGGAGGGCCAGGCCGAAACCATCAGCGAGCGCCTGGCCGAGGTGGGCCTGGACGATTATCACCAACGGGTTTATGACTTGGCCCGGGAAGGGGCTAGCCGGATTGCCGCGCAATTCGAGGCGGACATCGACCAGGGCCGCATCAGTCTGGACGATCTGTTCGACCGAAACTACCAACCCATCCCCAATACCCATCCAGCCAAGTTCCAGACGCGTTTCGACCGCTACACCGATCAGGTGCTGCCGGCGATCCAGGAGCCGTTGCTGGCACGACATGAAGGATTGGTGTTTGCGATTGCCTGCACCCAGCAAGGCTACGTGCCAACCCACAACAACGCGTTCTGCCAGCCGCTGACGGGCGATCCCCAGGTGGACACGCTGAGCAACCGCACCAAGCGCAAGTTCTCCGACCGCACCGGGATTCGCTGTGGCAGTCACCAGCAGCCGGTGCTGCTGCAAACCTACACCCGGGACACCGGTGAGCTGATGCATGACCTGTCGGTGCCGATCATGCTCAAGGGGCGTCATTGGGGTGGGTTGCGGTTGGGCTATAAGCCCGAGAAGCCGCGCTGAGCCTGATCACCGGCAATATGACTAACCTGTGGCGAGGGGATTTATCCCCGCTGGGGTGCGCAGCGCCCCTCATAGCTATCGCTGCGCTACGTCAGGGGGCTGCATACCGGTTTTTCGAGGGGTTGCTCTGCAGCCCAGCGGGGATAAATCCCCTCGCCACAAAAACTTAACTGTCGTTGGCTCATGTAGGGGTTATTTCCCGTCGTGCAGACGCACGTTCAACTGATCCACCAATACCGCCTCTTCGCCGTCAGCAAGCAGCCACTCCCGAAGCAGGTCTTGTTGCTGATCTGACCAGAAGGGCGCATCGACCAGCTTGGTATTCGGGTCCAGCGGGTGCGCCATGATGAAATCGTCGATGGCTGTGCCGTCCGAAGGCAGGCCGAGTTGGTCAAACAGGGTTTTGAGCTCGTGGGATGGTTGTTCCATTTTGTAGGACTCCTCTGGACTGCCGCCGTCATGGCGCCTCGGTTGCTTCCTTCTATCTGAGGCAAGCAGTCGTCAGGAGTTCGATCGGTTTCAAGCTTTCAGCGCACCTTCGTCGATGGCGCGCTTGAGGGCCTTCGCCGCTTCCCTGGCTGCCTGGGCGGCAACTTCAGGAGTCTTGAACCAGCGATCCTTTTCCACCTGGTGACAGGTGATGGCGGTCAACGGTGGTTTGGCGCGCATGACAATCACCGCCTGGAATTCGCCTTCGACCTCTCTGGCCTCGCCTCGAATAAAAAAATCACCGATATCAAGTTCCGTCACGTCGCGCTTCCCTTCATCTTCTGCGAAGACCGCCAATGAGCGGCGGTCTTTTTTGGGCAGCCAGTATGGCAGCACTTGTCGTGGCACGGCTGAGTTAAGTCATGGACGGCTGATAAATGAGCTCAAGCGCGCTGTTCGAGGCTTCTGGCCAGATGGCAGGCTTCGTTGTGATCGGCGCGGAAACCTCTTACACGTCCAGTCGATGTTTCTTCGATGTGAAAAAAACACCTGCCGGCAAGGACAACCCTGTAACGCGGCTGGACCAACGCAATGGGCAGATAATCGCCATCGTCAGCAGCCCCACGGGCTTGGGCAATACTGGGGGTAACAGGGCGGATCAGGGTAGTGGAAGTTGCCATGCGAATTCCTTTTCTATGGTTTACCGACGAATTGCCGGTTATTTCGAGTAGTCTGCGCGCCATCGGCTGCTCTAGAATCGACTACACCGTGGGGGCGGCTGTGCTATCTAAAGCAATTTTTTTTGGCCTCGATGTCAGAAAAAAGCTTTTTTAAGTGAGAAATTTCCCTAAAGTTAGTAGTCCCACCTTTTCCGATGGTCAGAGTGGCGTTTTCCTTCAGCCTCTGGTGACCGCCGGGAAAGACAGCGAGAGCGACAATCCTTTAGTCTTTTCTCGCCCCGGGCCTGGGCGCGCCGTTCACTTCGAATTCAACTACCGGTCATTGCGACCGTGCGGGTTCTCGTGGTCCATCCTCCAAGGGTGGCCGTATAAAGATGGGGATGTTTCCTTGGCAGTAAGTAATCTCGACATGCATGCGTTATTTGTACTGGGTGATCTGCGGGCAAAGCTGGTTAAGCTATTCCAGTCACGTTTTGTCTACATCACCGAGCAGACCGCCGAAGGCATCTATGTTGCCGAAATCGATACTGAGTCGGCATTGGTGGTTGATGACAAGCCGCGGCTCGAGCTCAAGGTTGGTGATCATTTCCGCGCGGCAGTGTTGCCAAGTCGCGAGGGCGGCAAGTTTGAAATCAGGTTTCGTGAAATCAAATTGACTGCCTATGGCCTTGGCGATTATGCCTTCGTCACGACGGCCGACGGCCACGCCATCCTCTTCAAGGAAGGCCACAGCGTGGTCACCGTATTTGCCGCCAATGAACAATTGCAGGAAGGCTTGACCAAGACCCTGAAAGCGGTCACCGCCAAGGCTGCCAAATGGCGCAAAGGTGAACTTGTGACATTCAAGGCCAGTGAGTAACAAGTGACCGTTGGTATAAGAAATGATGAATCGGGTTGATTGGCCTTCGCCCTTTCCCTGTTCGTGACAGTTTTAAAGGCTCTTGCCGGAACCTTGGCTACAGTCAATTGACTGAACTATTCAGAGGCTTGCGTCTGGTTCGCCAGTCCGTTCGGTTTATTGCTGTGTTCGGCATGAGGTATCAAGCATGAAGCGAGTTCGACAGTGGTTGGCTGCCTGGGCCACCCTCGGTGTGTTGGTTTCACCCCTTCCGACGTCTGCTGCATCGGCGCCGATCCATTTCGCCGACCTGAACTGGGAAAGCGGCAGCCTGATCACCGATATGCTGCGAATCATTGTTGAAAAAGGCTACGGTCTATCGACCGACACGCTGCCGGGGACGACCATCACTCTGGAAACCGCCCTGGCCAACAACGACATCCAAGTGATCGGTGAAGAATGGGCCGGTCGCAGTCCGGTGTGGGTCAAGGCCGAGGCCGAGGGCAAAGTGGTTGCCCTGGGCGATACCGTCAAAGGCGCGACCGAAGGCTGGTGGGTGCCGGAATACGTCATCAAGGGCGATCCGGCCAAGGGCATCAAGCCCCTGGCGCCGGACTTGCGCAGCGTCGAGGACCTGGCGCGCTACAAGCACGTATTCAAGGACCCGGAAAGTCCCGACAAGGGCCGCTTTCTCAACAGCCCCATCGGCTGGACGTCCGAGGTGGTCAATAAACAGAAGCTCAAGGCCTACGGCCTTTCCGACAGCTACGTGAATTTCCGCAGCGGTTCCGGCGCCGCGCTCGACGCGGAAATCACCTCTTCGATCCGCCGTGGCAAGCCCATCCTGTTTTACTACTGGTCCCCCACGCCGTTGCTCGGGCGATTCAAGCTGGTGCAACTGCAAGAACCGCCGTTCGATGCCGAGGCCTGGAAAACCCTGACCGATGCCGATAACCCCAATCCGAAACCGACCCGGTCCCTGGCGTCGAAGCTGTCGATTGGTGTGTCCGCGCCGTTCCAGCAGCAACACCCGGACATCGCCGAGTTTTTCAGCAAGGTCGACCTGCCCATCGAGCCGCTGAACAAGGCCCTGGCCGACATGAGCGAGAACCGCACGCCGTCTCGCGAGGCCGCCGAGGCATTCCTCAAGGCCCATCCTCAGGTCTGGCAGGCCTGGGTCCCCAAGGAAGTCGCCGACAAGGTTTCCGCCGGGCTGTAGCGAGCTCCTGCGCCAGTCCGTTGAACAGTTGATCCTGGGCAAGTCGTTATTCGCTGGAAACTGGCAATCTTTGCCGGTCCAGCGAAATGCCAAATTCGAGCTAGGCTTTGTACGAAAAGTCGCCGAGCGGCGATCAGGCAAGGCGAAAACAGGCGAGGAAGCGGAGTTTACGGGTTGTAAATGAGCATTCCGAGCCTGTTTTCAACGCAGCATGATCGTCGCGCAGGCACTTGTCGTATAAAGCCTAGGATGAATGTTCAATCTTATTCAGGAGGCTGGCGAATGACGCTTTTATTGGCTCGGTCGCTGGTCGCAGTCTTTGCGACCATCAGCTTGATTCATTTGTATTGGGCGCTGGGGGGCCGCTGGGCTGCTTCAGCGGTCGTGCCGCAGGTTGCGGTGAAGCAGGGCGGTACGCTGCAACCGGCTTTCAACCCATCGGGTTGGCTGACGCTGTTGGTGGCCCTCGCGCTGTTGATGATCGCGGTGCTGGTGTGCCTGCGGGTCGGGTTGATCGCGCCGCCCGTGACCCACCGCGCCTTGCAATGGCTGATCAGCGCAATTGCCTTGCTGATGTTCGCCCGCGCCATCGGCGAGTCGAACCTGGTGGGCTTCTTCAAGGAGGTCAAGGATTCGACGTTTGCCCGGCTCGATACTTGGGTGTACTCGCCGTTATGCGTCGTGTTGGGGGCAGGGTTGCTGGCGGTGGCGTGGGCTTGAGCGCGTGCAGATAATCGCAAGTCCCGTGGCGAGGGAGCAAGCTCCCTCGCCACAAATGCTGTACTGGCTCGAGATGTTTGTCAGTCGGTACGGCGGCTGCTCACCTCCGCCGGCACATCATCTCCCGCCATGCGCTTGCGAAACAACGCCGCCCGGGCCAGCAGCAGGGTGGTCACCGGTACGGTGATGGACAGCAGGATCGGTATCAGCCAGGCATGCAGCACCGGCCCGGACTTGAGCGCCGAAAAGTAGATGATCGAGGCCAGCGCCACGCACCAGGTGCCCAGTGTCGAAGCCAGGGCGGGCGGGTGCATGCGCTGGAAGTAGTCCTTCAAGCGCACCAGTCCGATGGCGCCGACCAGGGCGAGCAGGCTGCCGGACACCAGCAGGATCGCCACCGGGATTTGCACCCACATCGACAATTCCCCGGTCATTCGATCACCTCGCCACGCAACAGGAACTTGGCCAGCGCGAACGAGCCGACGAAGCCGAACAGGGCGATCAACAACGCCGCCTCGAAATAGGTATCGCTGGCATAACGAATCCCCAGCACCAGCATCATCAGCATCGCGATGATGTACAGATAGTCCAGGGCCAGGACCCGATCCTGTGCCGAAGGGCCCTTGAACAGGCGCACCAGGGTCAGGACCATGGTCAGCGAGAACAGGAACAGGCTCAGCAGGATCGCGTTGGACAGCAGCGGGCTCATTCGAAAATCTCCATCAACGGGCGCTCATAGGTGGACTTGAAGTGCGCGATGAACGCCGCCTCGTCCTCCAGATCGAACACATGCATCAACAAGAGGCTGCGATCGAGCGCCAACTCCGACCAGACTGTCCCGGGAATCACCGTGGCGATCATCGCGAGTGCCGCCAGGCCGTTGGCATCGTGCAGGTCCAGCGGCACCTTGATGAACCGTGAGCGAGGCGGGCGGCGTCCCGCGTTGATTACGCCCCAGGCCACCGCCAGGTTGGAAGCCAGTACGTCGCGGCCCACCAGCAGGAACAGCCGCAGCATGACCCACGGTCGACGGATACGGATGGGGCGCGGTCGCAGCGGTCGCATCATCAATGGTGCGAGGAAACCCAGCGCCGCGCCCAGCAACAGATGGCCGGCGCTGAGGGACAGGTTCAACAACAGCCAGAGCAACCACAACGCCAGGGACAGCCAGGGTGCGGGAAACAGGCGCTTCATGGCTGCACCGCCTGCAATGGCGCGCTGGCTGGCGGGTTGGGGACGGCGCGGGTAGCCAGCACCGCCATCACATAGTGTTCAGGCGCGTTCAACGCATCGGCGGCGGATTGGGTGTAGCGCAGCAACGGCTCGGCCTTGAAACTCAGCACGATGCCCAGGCCCAGCAGCGCGATGATCGGCACGCATTCGAAAGGTCGCAGCAGTGGCGAAGGTCGCTCTTGCGGCGTCCAGAAGCGCTGGATGCCCAAGCGCGAGAAAGCGATCAGCGAAGCAAACCCGGAAAGAATCAGCAATGCCAGCAGGCCCCACGCCTGATTGGACACCGGCACATCACCGCTCGCCCCAAGCCCTCCGGGATTGAGCAGCGCGCTGAGCAGGCTCAGTTTGCCGATGAAGCCCGACAGCGGCGGCATGCCGATAATCAGCAGCGCACAGGCGATGAAGCTCAGGCCCAGGAACGCCATGGTCCAGGGAATCACCTGGCCGACCACGGCTTTCTGCTCGTCATCGAGGTTGCTGCCCTTGGGTGGCTGCAGCGACTCAAGCGGTCGCGGCAGGCTATCGAGGTCATCTTCAAGCGCCAAGTCATTGGCCGAGCGCGATCGCTCGATCAACTCGGCCAGCAGGAACATTGCGCACAGCGCCAGGGTCGAGCTCACCAGATAGAACAGCGCCGCGCCCACTAGGTTGGGTTGGGCGAAACCGATGGCCGACAACAGGATGCCGGCCGAGACCAGGATGCTCAGGCTGGCCATGCGCTCCAGGCGCTGGGCCGCGAGAATCGCAATCGCCGCGCAGGTGATCGTCGCGATGCCGCCGTAGACCAGCCAATCGGCACCAAAATACGCCGAGGCGCCGGCCTGCCCGGAGAACAGCAAGGTCCACAGACGCAGGATCGTGTAGACACCGACCTTGGTCATGATCGCAAACAACGCCGCCACCGGTGCACTGGCCGCGCTGTAGGCCGGCACCAGCCAGAAATTCAGCGGCCACATGCCGGCCTTGGCCAGGAACGCCACGGCCAGGATCGCCGCGCCGGCGTGCAGCAGGCCCCGGTCGGCTTCCGGCACCAGCGGGATTTTCAGCGCCAGGTCCGCCATGTTCAGCGTGCCGGTGACGCCGTAGATCAGGGCCGCGCCAATCAGGAACAGCGACGAAGCCAGCAAATTGATCGAGATGTAATGCAGCCCCGACGAGACCCGTGCCCGGCCCGAGCCGTGCAGCATCAGGCCATAGGACGCCGCCAGCAGCACCTCGAAGAACACGAACAGGTTGAACAGGTCCGCCGTCAGGAACGCCCCGTACAGGCCCATCAATTGAATCTGGAACAGCGCGTGGAAACTCGCCCCGGCCCGGTCCCAGCGGGCCATGGCGAACAGCAGGGCGCAGGCCCCGATGATGCCGGTCAGCACCAGCATCAGGGCTGAGAGACGATCGACCACCAGCACGATGCCGAACGGCGCCTGCCAGTTACCCGGCAGGTAGACGCCGATGGAGGCGGGCAAGGGCTGGTCCTGGGTCCAGGCCAGCAACAGCACGGCGATGCCCAGGCCCAGCAGCGTGGAAAACAGATTGATCCGTGCCTTGAGCGGTCGATGTTTCTCGCCGAGCATCAGCATCAACGCGGCGGTCAGCAACGGAAGCAGGATGGGCGCGGCGATCAAGTGGGGTGTCAACATCATTCCCTGGGCTCCCGACCGTCCACGTGGTCGGTGCCGGTCAGTCCCCGGGACGCGAGCAATACGACGAGGAACAGCGCGGTCATGGCGAAGCTGATCACGATGGCGGTCAGTACCAGCGCCTGGGGCAGCGGATCGGTGTAGTGCAGCAGGTTCTGCGGTACACCGTCCTTGATGATCGGCTCCTTGCCGATGAACAGGCTGCCCATGCTGAAAATGAACAGGTTGACGCCGTAGGACAACAGGCACAGGCCCATCACCACCTGGAACGTCCGTGGGCGCAGCACCAGCCACACACCGGAGGCGGCCAGCACGCCAATTGCAATCGCGATGACTTCTTCCATCAGGCGTTGGCTCCTTTGAGCGGGGCGACGGGTCTGGCGTGCAGGCCCGGTTTATGGGCCCGCACCGACTGGTGGGCGAGGGCGGTGAGGATCAATAGCGTCGAGCCGACCACCACGGCGTAGACGCCGATGTCGAAGAACAGCGCGCTCGCCAAGTGAATATCACCCAGCAACGGCAGTTCGAAATGCCAGGTGTGCGTGGTCAGGAACGGATAACCCACCGCCATCGCCCCCAGGCCCGTGGCAGTGGCGAAAAACAGCCCGGTGCCCATCCAGCGCAGCGGTCGCAGGCTCATCTGGGCCTCGACCCATTGGGTGCCGGCGACCATGTATTGCAGGATGAACGCCACCGACATCACCAGGCCGGCGACGAAGCCACCGCCGGGTTGGTTGTGGCCGCGCATGAACAGGTAGAACGACACCACCAGGGCGATCGGCAGCAGCAGGCGCACCAGCACCGACGGCACCATCATGAAGCCCAGCGCGGTGTCGCTGGCGTGGCGCGGGTTGACCAGGTCGGTGACCACGTCCGGCGCCAGCAGGCGCTGTTGCGCCGGGAGTTGCATGCTTTCCTTGGGCGGTCGAAAACGCCGCAGCAGGGCGAACACCGCCAGGGCCACCGCCACCAGCACGGTGATTTCCCCGAGCGTGTCGAAGCCACGGAAGTCCACCAGCATGACATTCACCACGTTGCTGCCGCCGCCTTCGGGCAGGGCCCGGCTCAGGTAGAACGATGAAATGTCGTTGGGCGTCTGGCGCGTCAGCATCGCATAGGACAACAGCGCCATGCCGCCACCCACCGCGACGGACAGCAACAAGTCCCGCAGGCGCCGGACCCGCGCCCGGCGTTCGCTGTTGGGCAGGGGAGACACGTCCTCGATTCGCCGTGGCAGCCAGCGCAGGCCCAAGAGGATCAGTACCGTGGTGACCACTTCCACCACCAATTGAGTCAAGGCCAGGTCCGGAGCCGAGAACCAGACGAAGGTCACGCACGTCATCAAGCCGCAGACACTGACCATCGTCAGCGCCGCGAGACGGTGATACTTGGCCTGCCAAGCGGCACCCAGGGCGCAGCCAATCGCCAGCACCCACAGGACGACGAACACCACCGAACCGGGGATCTTCGGTCGATCACCCCAGACCAGCGTGCTGTTCATCATCGGAATCAGCCCGGCCAAAACCGCCGCCAATACCAGCCAGAACAACTGGGCTTGCAGGCGCCGCGTGCTGATCTTGCGTTCCAGGCGCCGACCCTGGCGCATCATCAGCACCAGGCAGCGCTCGAACAAGCGCTTGCCGCTGAGGCGACCGATCAACGGCGGATGCTTGATGCGGCCTTGCTTGAATTGTTTGCGCAGCAACAGGTACAGGACGATGCCGCCGGACATTGCCACCAGGCTCATGATCATCGGCGCGTTCAGGCCATGCCAGATTGCCAGGCTGTACTCGGGCAGCGGGCCGCCCACCACCGGCAGTGCGGCGGCGGCCAGCAACGAGCCCACCACCTGGGCAGGAAAGATGCCCACCAGCAGGCAAGTGAACACCAGCAGTTCCACTGGCGCGCGCATCCAGCGTGGCGGTTCGTGGGGTGTCAGCGGCAGGTCGCTGGCGGTCGGACCGAAGAACACATCCACGGTGAAGCGCAGGGAGTAGGCGACGCTGAAGGTCCCGGCGATGGTGGCGATGATCGGCAGCGCCAGCTCGACCCAGGCCGTGGCGGAAATGAACACGGTCTCGGCGAAGAACATTTCCTTGGACAGGAAGCCATTGAGCAGCGGCACCCCGGCCATCGCCGCGCTGGCAACCATCGCCAGGGTGGCGGTGAACGGGATCAGCCGCACCAGGCCGCTGAGCTTGCGGATGTCCCGGGTGCCACTCTCATGGTCGATGATGCCAGCGGCCATGAACAGCGAAGCCTTGAAGGTGGCGTGGTTGAGGATATGAAACACCGCCGCCACCGCCGCCAGTGGACTGTTCAGGCCGAGCAGCAAGGTGATCAGCCCGAGGTGGCTGATGGTCGAATAGGCGAGGAGGCCCTTGAGGTCGTTCTGGAACATCGCGCAATAAGCGCCCAGCACCAGCGTGCACGCCCCGGCCCCGCCGACGATGTAGAACCATTCTTCACTGCCCGACAGAGACGGCCACAACCGCGCAAGCAGGAAGACGCCGGCCTTGACCATGGTCGCCGAGTGCAGGTACGCCGACACGGGCGTGGGTGCGGCCATGGCGTGGGGTAGCCAGAAATGAAAAGGGAACTGGGCGCTTTTGCTCAGCGCACCGATCAGGATCAGCGGCAGCAGGATGGGGTAGAGGGCGTGGTCACGGATCAGGTTGCCGGCGGCCAGGACCTTGTCCAGGTCATAGCTGCCCACCACATGGCCGAGCAGCATCACCCCGGCCAACAGGCACAGCCCGCCGGCGCCGGTCACCATCAAGGCCATATAGGCACCGCGTCGAGCGTCAGCGCGGTGATGCCAATAGCCGATCAGCAAGAATGAAAACAGGCTGGTCAGCTCCCAGAAAAACACTATCTGGATCAGGTTGCCGGAAATCACCAGGCCGAGCATGGCGCCCATGAACGCCAGGAAAAACGCGAAGAAACGCGGCACCGGATCGTCCGGCGACATGTAGTAGCGAGCGTACAACGACACCAACGTGCCGATGCCCAGCACCAACAGCGAAAACAGCCAGGCGAAGCCGTCCAGGCGCAGCACGAAATCCAGGCCCAGGCTCGGCAGCCAGTCATAGTGCTCGCGAATCACGCCGCCGTCGGCGATCTGCGGGTACCACAAGGCCACCTGTCCCGTGCCGACCAGGGCCACGAGGCCGGCCAGCAGGGATTCGGCGTTACGCGCGTTGTGCGGCAACAGCGCCGCGACACAGCTGCCGATGAAGGGCAAAAGCAATAGAACTATCAGTGACATAGGTTTCTATTCGGCAAAGGTTGTCCGGGATCATACGTGGCGTATTCCCGATCACCAACCGCGAGGGTGTCGCAGAATCCTACAAGTTAGATGGATTTTTCCTGTTTAGGGTTGTTTCGGTCAGTGGCGGGCTGTGGGGATTGGTCGCGGATATCGAAGCGCTCTTAGCCCAAAAACGGAATCCGGGTGCGGTACCTATGTACCGCACCCGGGCATCGCTCCATCGCCATGCTGCGCCATACAGAAAAGGAGAACTGTATGGCAAAGGAAACATCAGGAGATGGATCGGACGGCTCTGTCGTCATCCGACCGGGACGTCCTTCATCGGGCGGCGGTTCCGGGGGCGGCTATGGCGGCGGCTTCGGGGGAAACCGCGTCGGCGCGACAGGCGGCCCAAGGCGTTCAGCCAAGGGGATGGCAAAGAGGCGGCAAGCGACGCTCAAGCGCCAGGCAGAAGCAGCGAAAGCCGCCGCGAAAGCCAAGGCCGACGCTGCAAACGCCAAGGCCGCTGCGGCCGCGAAGGCTAAAGAGCAGGCGCGTCAACAGGCGTTGGCAACCATGGTGCAGCGCCACACCACCACCCGGGCCGAGGTGGATCGAAACTTCGCGAGCAAACGGTCACAACTCGACGCCGCGTTGCAAAAAGAAATCTCGGCTGCAAAACGACCGCCCACCTCGAACTCAACCGAGCGCTGGCTGCTTTACACCATTACCAAGGAAAAAAATGAGATTGACGGGCTGATCGCCCGCAAGTCCCAAGAATTCAACGCGAAGAATCTCGCCGCCCGTGTCTTTGACGGACAGGATCCGCTGTCCCGTTCGGTCGATGACTACCGCGCGCGACTGGATCAATTCGGTGCCGCGCTGGATGACGGTCACCGACTCTGGGAACAGGCTTACGTCGCAGGCCAAGAAGCTCGGTTGCTTTCCGAGCAAATCAAGGCCTTGAGCGAAAAATCCAACGCCCTGGCCAGGCACCATGCCGAGCAAACTGTCGTTTGGCGTGAACGGGACGCGGTCAGTGAACGCCAGCGGCAATACGCTGAGCAACGGGCGGAGCGCATCCGCTTCAAGCAGCAAGTTGACGAAAGCACTCGATACCAGCGTTTCAAGCAAGCGCATACCCTGAGCGTGCCCACCTCAGCCCTGGCCGCAGGTGGGATGGTCCTGACTCGCGAGACGGTTTTCGTTGCCCAGCAAGCCGCAGCGATACTGGAGAAATCCATCGAGGCCGGCGTCGCGGAACTCATGGCCTATGGACGGATCCTGGCCCGCACGGGACCGGTCTTCATCACGGCCATGGTTTATTCGCCGGTGCTGGGCGACGCTGAACTGACACCGGAACAGCGCAGGCGCCTCTTTCAAGGAGTTGGGATACCCGCGCAGGCCTTGGGCCTTGCAGACGACCAGGCGTTGCAGCGCGCGGCCGATGCCGGTGGCTCGGTTGAAGTGGCCTACAGGCTCAAGCCTGAAACCACGGCGCAAGGTACCGCTATCCATGCCGCCAGCGTTGGCGAGGGCATTGGCGCGCGGGTGCCGGTCATCAACGCCGTGCTCGACCCGTTGACCGGTCTGTACAACGCTGAAGTGCCCGGCTTCCCGACACGCCACTTGCAATTCACTGCCGACACGGTTGCGCAGGTTGCCCCCGCGAGCCCGCCTGGGGTGACTTTGCCGGCGCCCCAGGTACAAACCCTGCCCGTGGGCGTGGACCTGCGCATCCAGGACTGCATCGTCTGCGTGCCTGGCATGCCGCCGACCTACTTCTCTTTCGCTGCGCCACCGTTGGGCTCGGGGATCGTCACCGGCACTGGCAAACCGGCAGCGAACGATTGGTGGAACGGTGCTAGCCAGGCACAAGGCGCGGCCATCCCCGAGCCCATCGGCCACTCGATGCGGGCGCAGGAGATCAAGTCGTTCAGCGCCTTCGACCAGGCGTTATGGCGCACGCTCGCCGAGCATCCGACGCGGTGGGCAAACACAGACGAGATCAACCAGAAACGCATCGAACGCGGCTTTGCGCCCTATGCGCCGAAAAGCACATGGGTGGGTGAGCGTCGCGAATTCGAACTGCGTTACCAGGAGCGGGCGGAGCTGGGCGAAAACCCATTCAACCTCGACCGCATCAGCGTTACCACGCCCAACAGCCTGTTTGGCAGGCCGGGCATCGTCCCGGCGGTCATCCCCTGGCCGGCGCCTCCCATCGGCCACGGTACCCGAACGCCTTTGGTTCCGCCGGGCATCGAACAGCTCGGCCCGACCACTCTGCCGGTCACGCCACCGCTTTCGCAGGAATATCCCGGCAAACCCGTAGTCCCCGTCCTACCGGAAAACGAGACGTTTCCGGCTGTCGATCCGGTGCTGGTCGGTGCGAGTATTCCAGGGTACCCGGGGGATATGGAGTTGCCCTCGCCAGGGTTGGTGTTTGTCGGGCCTCCTGTGGAACCCTTGGAGGTGGGGCCGTATAACGAACTCAGTGGTCGGAGTAGGGGGGATGGGTTGGATATTGATCACATACCGTCTAGGAAGGCGCTGAAGGCCTATATTCATATGAACTATAAAGATATGAGGCCCTTGGAAATCCGGGATGCCCTCCGACAGGCGCCGTGTATTGCCGTTCCTTCAAGTGTTCATCGGAAATTCAGTGAGACGTATGGTGGGCGCAACAGTTTGGAGAAAAGCATGAATGACGCTGCGGATCTGGAGGCGGCGGTGAACAGTAATTTGGCAGCGCTTAAGCCGGGGCTTATTGAGTCTGGAGCGTCAGAGTCAGATATAGATGCCGCCCTGAAATCGTTGCATGAACTGCATAAAAAACAAGGGTGGTATTGATGAAAGCTTTTGAACTTGAAGTGCTAATTGAACGTATTGGACGTCAACACGAGATGTTGGTAAACGAGGGCATATTGCCCGATCAATCATTGACCGAAATTTTTGAAGGGGACGATCAACTTTGGCTTGAACCCGAACCGGGTATAGATCTGGGTTTCTGGCGGGAGACGGGCAGGTTCGAGACGCTTTTCGTTTCACTCATACGAACCACACCCTCGACGAAGGAGTATAAAGGCGAGCTTCCTGCTCCCTATGTGTCGGAAATGACCCAGGCGGATGTTCATGCGATTTTCGGGGAGCCGATGGCATCGAAAGGCCCCATACAAATGCCAGTGCCGATAGGGATGACCGGGGGGTGGGATTCGTACCCGTTGGACCCAGAACTGTATCCCGGTAAAAAGGTTGTTTTTCAATATACCCAGGATGTGAGAGTGAAAACCTTGGTCTTCACTTTGATAGATAAAGGGCACCTTTGATCAGGTGATGAGTGCGTTGCATCACTTTTTCCGCAGCGCTTAAACCGGGACTTGTCCAGTCAGGTTTTTCGGAGGCGGAGCTAAATGCAGCTCAGAAATCACTACATGACCTTCATGAAAAACAAGGATGGTATTAATGAAGAAAGTTGAGCTTGAAGAGCTTATTGGAAGTATTGGAAGTAGTCATGAGACCTTGATAAGTCGGGGGCTCCTGCCGGATTGGCAGTTGATTGAAATGTATGAAGGTCGGGATCGATTGGGGTTTAAGCCAGAGCTTGGTATCAATATGGACTTCTGGCGAGAGACGAAAAAACTTGAAACCCTTTTCATTACGCTCAGAAAAACCACACCTTCAACATCTGCATATCAGGGCGAGCTTCCCGCCCCCTATGTTCGGGAGATGACACAAGCTGACGTGCACGCGATTTTTGGCGAGCCGATGGTATCAAAAGGTCCCATTAAAATGCCGCTACCGATCGGGCAGACAGGAGGGTGGGAGTCCTACCAACTGGATCCAGAGCGGTATTTTGGTAAAAAGGTTGTATTTCAATATGGCGTTGATATGAAAGTAAATACCTTGGTTTTTACCTTGCTAGATACAGGTCACTCTTGAGGTAACTTAGCTTGTATGGACAAGGGAGAACTTATCCGGCCGACCAGGAATGACCAAAGAGAGTCGTCATATTTGAGATAGCTGATCGTCCCTCTGCCTCCGTAAGATTGAACGTTTTCGGCTGTTGACGAAGGGCAGGCCGGTGCGAGTATTCCAGGGTACCCGGGGGATATGGAGTTGCCCTCGCCGGATGCGCTGTTTTATGACCGGCGGGATGACCCCGGGATGGCCCTCGGTTTTGGGCAGCCAGTTTCAGGCATTTGGTTGGGGGAGGCGGCGAGAACGACTGGGGCGGCGATTCCTGATCGGATTGCGGATCAGTTGAGGGGGAGGGCGTTTGCGAATTTCCATCGGTTCAGGGAGGCGTTTTGGAGGGCGGTGGCGGCGGATGAAGAGTTGAGGCAACAATTCACTAGAGGCAATTTAGACCGCATGCGGGACGGAAGCTCGCCGTACGCAATAGGGAAGGATCAAGTTGGAGGTCGGAAAGTTTTCGAGCTCCACCATGAGATCACCATCGCCAAGGGTGGCGATGTTTATGGGCTGAATAATATTTATGTTCTTACGCCGAGGCGTCATATCGAACTTCACAAGGAGAATTTATGAGTGCCATTTTTAAAGAAAAATTAGAGGACTATACCGAGGCAGAGTTTCTAGCGTTTCTTGGTGAGTTCTTCCATCAAACAAGTGGCCTAAAAGGGGCAGCACTGGAAAAATATAGAGATGAACTTCTTCGTCACTTCGAACAGATCACTGAACATCCAAGTCGTTCGGACGTTATTTTTTACCCCAAGGAGGGGCAGGAAGACAGCCCTGAAGGCATCCTGAAAGAAATCAAGGAATGGCGAACCCGCAATAACAAACCTGGCTTCAAACCAGAATAATTCAGCCGGGGGACGCATCTGCTCAATCCGCCGCGAGCAGGTGCGTCATCAAGGATGATCGCTTAAACAAGGAACAACAAAGATGGAACTTAAACCCAAACTCCAGGATTACTCCGAGTCCGAGTTTCAAACGTTTGTCGAAAAAATATGGAACGCCGACATGCGCAAGGAAACGCACGATCAACTAATCAACCATTTTGACCGTATCGTAGGTCATCCCGAGGGCGCGGATCTGCTTTTTTATCCGCAGGACACGACGAACCGCAACTCCCCGGCAGGCGTTGTCCATGAGGTTAAACACTGGCACCACGAGAAAAACATCATTGCGTTCAAGGGCGGAGCGCTTCCCGCGCCGGTCAAGCCTGCGCCCACGTTGAGCCATGTTGGACGCGCCACGGCGAGAGCCACGCAAGAACTTGCCAAGGCGCGGCGGATAGCTGGGGAAATTGCCGCTGCGGAGCAGAAGATAGAATCGGCCTTCACGCTGCTTGGGAGCGCCATCCGGTCGCTGGCGGAGCAGAGTCCGAACGCGACGCTGGGCCCTATGGAGAAAGACATTCGTCATATCGAGCACGCTCAACATGAGCTGCTCATGGCCGTACGTACATTTGAGCGCGATAAGATGACCGTTGAATTCGCCAAGAATTGGGCCCAGCAGAATCTCGCCCACAACCAGGCGGATAAGACCATCTGGCAAGCCAATTTGCAGCAGGCCATCGCCAACCACAGTCATTATGTCGCACGTTTGGCGCTTATCTCCCAGCGTCATGCTGAACTACATCTCAAGGCCGAAACCGCGCTGGATAACGCTTGGGAGCACTTGGTGCGTTCGCGGGCAGCGGATCTTGGCGCCGTTTTATTTCGTGTGTCCGCAGCCGACAATCTGGAATGCCCGAAACTATTGGTCAGTAACGCGCAGCCTTTGGTCCCCCTCCAGCGAACGGCCCTGCAAAAGGCGCTCCGTTCCGCAGTCGCCGAGTTCAATTGGTCGTTGAGTGACGGAGCGTCGGAACATTCAGGGCAATACGCCGGCGTGCTGAGCTTCAGGTTCGCCAGCCGAGCGAAGGCCGTGCGTTTTGGCTTCTGCGTTGCGTTGACCGAACTTGCTCTGATCGATCCCGATTGGCAGGTACTTGCCGCCCAGCATGGCAACGTGGAGTTACCGCTGCGGATGAGTACCACGACGGCTGCCGTGAAACATGGCAGCCTGTCGTATGGGCTAAAAGAGATACGCGAGCTTTTTGAGGTCTATATCACGCCCAGTGCCGGAGGGGTGCCTGCGAAGGTTCGTGTCAGGCCCGCAGTTTGGCAGGAAGGCGAGAGGGCCTATCGATTCACGAGCGATGGCCCGCAGCCTTCCGTTATTGAGTGGACAGAACTACATGATGGCCTGGAAGCGTCGGTGGCGCCAAAGCCGGATAGGCTCGATTCCACTGGTTTTGCCCGCTCGTCACCGGTGCCGGAATTGGCCTTGTTCGACTCCGCCGAGGAGGTGCGATTCGATGACTATGTCGTGGTGTTCCCGCCGGATTCCGGTCTGGAGCCGGTCTATGTGCTGTTCAATGACCATCGGGATGGTCCGGGTGTCGTGAGCGGAGAAGGGCACGCGGAGGCTAACGATTGGCAAGAGCAAGCCTTGAGCAGCCAGGGCGCTTCGGTCCCTGCATCGGTCGCCGACCTGTTGCGCGGGCAAGTCTTCGAGCGTTTCGATCTGTTCAAGCGTGCGTTCTGGAAGGCCGTTGCGGCCGTGCCGACGTTGAACGCCCAATTCAACATCGACAACAGGGCGTTGCTCCTCAGCGGTTTGGCGCCCCGCAGTGAGTTGCCTGAAGACAACCGTGCGCTGCGCATTCTGCACCGCGTCGGCGTCACACAGGGCGGTGGCGTCTACGATCTCGATAACCTGATTATTCGATATTGAAACCCGGGGGCTTGGGCATGAGCGGCTCAGCCCTCGCGCTCAAGCCCCTCATCCGTCTCGACAACACCTTTGTTCCGAGTCTTCAACTCGCTGACAATCACCGCCGCCACAATCAAGCCTGCCCCGAGCAACGCAATCGCCGGCAACCGCTCACCCGCCAGCCGCCCCGCGATGCCGGCCCATACCGGTTCGCCGGCATAGATCAGCGTGGCGCGGGTCGGCGAGACGCTTTTCTGGGCCCAGTTCATCGCCACCTGGATCGCCGCGCTGGCGGCGCCCAGGCCGACGGCGCTGACCAGCAGCAGCCAGGAAAAGCTAGGGATCATTTCCTGGGTCGGCACCACCATCAGGAAGGCCAGCACCGCCGTGCTGGCCAGTTGCACCACCGTCACCCGGCGTACATCGACCTGGCCGGCGTAGGTACTGATCAGGATGATCTCGGCTGCGATCGCGATGGCGCTGATCAGCGTGGCTATTTCACCGGAACTGAAATTAAGTGATGCACCGGCGGGGCCCGACAACAACATGAGCCCGGTGAACGCCAGCATGATGCCGATGCTTGGCATCAGTCCTGGCCGCCGGCCCAGCACCAGCCATTGCAGCAACGGCACGAACGGCACGTAAAGTGCTGTGATGAACGCCGATTGGCTGCTGGGGATGGTTTGCAGGCCAACCGTCTGCAGGCCATAGCCGAGCATGATTGCTACGCCGATGAAACATCCAGCCTTGAGTTCGAACAGCGTCAGCGCGCGAAGATGCCGCCAGGAGAACAACGCGACAAACGCCGCCGCCGCGGCGAAGCGCAAGCCTACGAAGAACATCGGTCCGCTGACCGTCATGGCGTGCTGCACCAACAGGAACGTTCCGCCCCAGATCATGGTGATCAGCACCAGCACGCATTCGGCCTTGCTGAACCTTGGGAGACGGGAGGATGCTTGCGGGGAGTTCAACGATGCCATGACCTTGCGCGCTACTTGAGGCGGACGCACAATGCGCCCGAAGTTGGGCAGTATAATGCGCAACCCAGCCATGTGAGCAATATAGTGCACAAAGAATCCGGCCAACGGGCCTCCGTCCTGCAACACGTCAGCCAAAACGTCCGTCGTCTGCGGCATGCGGCCGAACTCAGCCAGACGGCGCTGGCCGAACTGTCGGGAGTCAGCCGACGGATGCTGGTGGCCATCGAGGCCGGCGAAAAGAACGTCAGCTTGACGACGCTGGACCGGGTTGCCGAAGCCTTGGATGTGGCTTTCAGCGATTTGATCCAGGCCCCCGAAGCCCGCGATCCGAGCCGAATCAACGAACTGGTCTGGGCCGGTGTGATCCCGGGCAGCAAAGCTGTGTTGCTCGCCAAGGCCACCGCCAGCCGTGAGGTAGAACTCTGGGAATGGCGGCTGGAGCCGGGCGAGCATTACCATTCCGAGTGCGACGCAGATGGATGGAGCGAACAGCTTTATGTATTCGAAGGCTGCCTGACGTTGCTGCTGGGCAGCGAGGAGCGCCGCATAGGCGTCGGTGAGTTCTTCATGTTCGCCAGCAACCAGCCCCATGCCTATCGCAACGATGGTCCGGTGGCGGCGCGGTTTGTGCGCAATGTGGTGATCTAAGTTCCCATTGCATGTACCTGTCAGATCTGACAGTAGCGGCTTGTGGACAGGTTTTTTATTATCAAAAGCCGATCAATACACCGAAATTCTTACGATGGAAACCAAAGACGGGGTGGCGTTTGCGCAGGTAGATCCAATGTTTCTACCGCCTCGAATAAAGCGAGCCTTGAACGGATGCGTGCCTTGCGATCTTCTCGACGACTGCAAGGTTATCGCACCCATTCCAGGGACCGCCGAGCCGGGGGATAGAATCAACTTTCATCTCTATACACCCTTGGGCGAGTTCTTCAGCTCGCCAATGGTCATCACTCAGGACTTGCTGGAGGAGAGGGAGGTGTGTTGGCACATGCTTTGTTGGGACTACTCCTTGGCGCCAGGAAGTTGGGTACGGTTGAAGTACGTGGTTCAGATCCAAAACAATGATCTGTACGACTCTCCGTTGCGGGAATATGCCGTTGTGACTTGAAAGTCCAACGCGCAGGTTATCCCTCCGTCATCGGCTGCTGGCCGAGTTATAAACAGCTGTCACTCGTTTGCTACCAAAGAACGCTTCCGGAGCATCAGGCGATGGCAGTAAGGTAGCGTCTCGTCGTTTCGTTGCTTGGCGCCCCTGGTCCCATGAGACGCGAACGATAACCGACCTGGGTGCAGGCTGTTTTCACGGCGGAAGCGTTCGATGACTGAAGTGCCAACCTCGATTTCCCGTTCCGCCGATGTCTTGATCATCGGCGGTGGCTTGAGTGGTGCCATGCTCGCCGCGCAATTGCTGCGCTTGCCGGGCCGGCGCGAAGTGCTGATTGTCGAGCCGCGTAGCGAGTTGGGCCGGGGCGAGGCCTACAGTGCCGTGGAACTGGGCCATACCTTGAATGGAAACGCCGCCCGCATGAGCGTCGACCCGGACAACGCCGACGATTTGACCCAATGGCTCACCGCATTCATCGAGGCCGGAGGCTGGCCCGAGTCGGATCAGCAACACGTGCCCATCAGCGAGTTGTTCCCGCCCCGTGGAATATTCGGCCTCTACGCACAACAACGGTTGACCGAGGCTCGTGCGCTTGGCGCGCGTAATGGTTCGGTGGCGGAGCACGTGCGCGCAGAGGCCGTCGATTTGCAGGTCATCGATGATGCCGTACGAGTGACACTCGGCGACGGACAAGTCCTGCAGGGACGCTTTGCCGTGCTCGCCACCGGCATGTTTCCGGCGGCGCGAACCCCACAAACTGAATCGAGCGGCTTGAACGCGGCGGCGCTGGATCCCTGGGATGTAGCCGCCATGCGCCAGCTCGATCCGCAGTCCACGGTGTTGATCATCGGCTCGGGGCTGACCATGGTCGATGCCGTGGTGTCTTTGGAACAGGCAGGGCATCGCGGGCCGATCGAAGTGTTTTCCCGCCACGGCCTGCTGCCCCATGTGCGCCGCCAACCACCGGCCTGGGTGGATTTCCTCGCCGAAGATCACACCCTGCGTTCGCCACGCCAGTTGATGCGAGCCCTGCGTGAGCAATGCCGCCAGGCCCAAGCCCAGGGCATCGATTGGCAGGCGCCGCTGGACACGGTGCGCGCCCATATCGGGCGTTTGTGGAATCAGGCCAGCGATGTACAGCGCCGGCAGTTCGTGCGGCATGTGCGGCCGTGGTGGGAGAGTCATCATCATCGCTCGCCGCCGTTGAGCGCGGAACTGGTGGCGCGTTTGCATGGGGAAGGGCGGCTGCGGATTCAGGCGGCTTCGTACAAGGGGCTTGTATCGTCTGGCGAAGGGTCGGTGGCAATCAACATTCGCCGACGGGGCGAGGCTGGACTGGAAGTGGTGCAGGGCGCCGCGTTGATCAACTCCAGCGGCATTGAATATGACTGGCGTCGGGTTGCCCGGCCATTGCCGCAGCAGTTGTTGGCGCGGGGGCTGATCCGACCGGGGCCGTTGGCACTGGGTATCGCCGCGCGCGCTGATGGCGCGGTGCTGGATATCCAGGGCGAGCCGGCCGACCGCTTGTTCGCCATGGGCCCGCCATTGCGGGGGATGTGGTGGGAGAGCACGGCGGTGACTGATGTGGCGAGCCAGGCCAAGGCGTTGGCGGCACGGTTGGCTGAACTCCAAGCCCAGCGTTGAAGCAATACACATCCTGTGGCGAGGGGATTTATCCCCGCTGGGGTGCGAAGCGCCCCTAAGACCTGACGCCTCGGTGTGTCAGGTATATTTCAGGGCCGCTCCGCGGCCCAACGGGGATAAATCCCCTCGCCACAAAAGCAGGTCAGCAGCGGGCCGTGACTATTCGCTCACCCTCACCCAACGCTCCTCCCGCGCCGCCACCCGAATCGCCGCCGCCAGCCGTTCCACTTCCCAGGCCTCTTCGAAGTCCGTCCCGCTGGCGCCTTCGCCGGCGAGCGCCATGATCAGTTCCTGTACTTCCAATGTCTTCAATTCGTTGTAGCCCAACTGGTGCCCGGCGGCTGGGCTGAACGCGGCATAGCCGGGCAGATCCGGGCCGGCCAGCAAACGCTGGAAGCCGGGCTGGCCGGCGCGGCAGACGCGCAGTTCGTTCAGTCGTTCCTGATCGAACGCCAGGGTGCCGAGGGTGCCGCTGATCTCGAAACTCAGGTGATTCTTGTAGCCATGCTTGAGCCAACTGCTGCTCACCGTGCCCCGGGCACCGTTGGCGAAACGCAGCAGCGCGTGGACCTGGTCATCGACCGCAATGGCGCGTTGTTCGGCATTGCCTACGCTGGCAGGGCGTTGGTTGTGAACGGTCTGGCTGTCGGCACATACGGCTTCGACATCCCCCAACAAATGCCGAGCCATCGCCAGCAAATGGCTGCCCAGGTCCGCCAGCGCGCCACCGGCATGGCTCGCTTCGCAACGCCATGACCACGGTGAGGTCGGTTCGGCCATGAAATCTTCGCTGAATTCGCCCTGGAAACTGATGATCCGCCCCAGTTCGCCGCGTTGGATCATGTCACGCGCCAACTGGATGATCGGGTTGTGCTGGTAGTTGTAACCGACCCGTGTTACCACGCCAGCAGCCTTGGCTGCCTGGCGCATCTGCTCGGCCTGTTCCAGGGAGACCGCCAGGGGCTTTTCGCAGTACACCGGTTTGCCCGCCGCCAGCGCGGCCATGGCCATCGGGAAATGCAGGTGGTTGGGGGTGGTGATGGCGACCAGATGAACCTTCGGGTCATCGATCAGCCGTTGCCAGTCGCTATGAGCCGTTTCGAATCCCCAGCTCTGGGCGCACTGGCGGGCACGCTGCGGATCGGCGTCGGCCAGGGCGGCCAGCGTCAGGTTCAGGGGAAGGTCGAACACCGCCTTGGCATTATGGAACGCCAAGGCATGGGCGCGGCCCATGAAGCCGGTGCCAATCAGACCGATGCCGAGTTCACGCATGAGAAGAGCCCTTTGAGTTTTTATTTTCAGAAGGGCTCTTTATGGAATAAATATTCGCTAATTGCAAATCTTGGAATAAATATTCAATGTGCGAGCACTGAAGATCCCCTGTGGGAGCGAGCTTGCTCGCGATAGCGCTGCATCAGTTACACAAGTGCTGACTGATCCACCGCTATCGCGAGCAAGCTCGCTCCCACAGGGTCTTTCACAGGGCTCACTGTCAGGAAAGGAACCCACCATCCACATTCAACGCCACGCCCGTGGTGTAGCTCGACGCATCGCTGGCCAGATACAGCACCGCGCCGGCCATTTCGCTCGGGTCGGCCACGCGCTTGAGGGGGATTTGCGCCAGGGCGGTCTTCAGGATGGCGTCGTTCTTCACCAGCGCCGAGGCGAACTTGGTGTCGGTCAGGCCCGGCAACAGGGCGTTGCAACGGATGCCGAACTGCGCGCACTCCTTGGCAAAGACCTTGGTCATGTTGATCACCGCGGCCTTGGTCACCGAGTAGATGCCCTGGAAGATGCCCGGCGAGATGCCGTTGATCGACGCCACGTTGATGATGCTGCCGCCGCCGTTCTCGCGCATCAGCTTGCCGGCTTCCACCGACATGAAGAAGTAACCGCGGATGTTCACGTCGACGGTTTTCTGGAACGCACCCAGGTCGGTGTCCAGCACGTTGCAGAACTGCGGGTTGGTGGCGGCGTTGTTCACGAGGATGTCCAGGCGCCCGAACTGCTCGCGGATACCGGCGAACACTTGGCTGATCTGTTCCATCTCGCCGATGTGGCAGGCGATGGCGGTGGCCTTGCCGCCAGCGGCGATAATCGCATCGGCGACGTGCTGGCAACCGTCGAGCTTGCGGCTCGAAACGATCACGTGGGCGCCTTGCTGGGCCAGCAGTTTGGCGATGGCTTCGCCGATGCCACGGCTGGCGCCGGAAACGAAAGCGATTTTACCGTCGAGGTCGAACAACTGGGTCTTGGACATGCTGTTTCCTTGTTATAGGTGCGCTCAGAGCGTGGATTTGCTGATGACCTGCAGGCTCATCTGCTCCAGCAGTTTGTTCATCTGAACGAACTGCGCGAAGCGTTTGTCCTGGGTCTGGCCATGGAAGAAGCGGTAGTAGATCTGCTGGACGATACCGGCGAGGCGGAACAGTCCGTAGGTGTAGTAGAAGTCGAAGTTGTCGATGCGGATTCCGGCGCGCTCGGCGTAGTAATCGACGAATTCGCGGCGGGTCAGCATGCCCGGCGCGTGGCTTGGCTGACGGCGCATCAGTTGCACCGGTGCCGGGTCGTTGGCCTCGATCCAGTAGGCCAGGCTGTTGCCCAGGTCCATCAGCGGATCGCCGAGGGTGGTCAGTTCCCAATCCAGCACACCGATGATCTGCATCGGGTTTTCCGGGTCGAGGATGACATTGTCGAAGCGGTAGTCGTTGTGGACGATGCTTGATGTCGGATGATCGACGGGCATCTTGTCGTTGAGCCAGGCCTTGACCGCCTCCCACTTGGGCGCATCGGGGGTCAGGGCTTTTTCGTAGCGCTCGCTCCAGCCACGGATCTGCCGCGCCACGTAGCCTTCGGGCTTGCCCAGGTCAGCCAGGCCACAGGCGTTGTAGTCGACGCGGTGCAGCTCGACGAGCCGGTCGATGAAGCTCTTGCACAGTGCTTCGGTGCGGGCGGCGTCGAAGCCCAGTTCCGGCGGCAGCTCGGCGCGCAGGATGATGCCCTTGACCCGCTCCATCACGTAGAACTCGGCGCCCATCACCGACTCGTCGGTGCAGTGCACGTAGGCTTTGGGGCAGTACGGGAAACCTTCGCGCAGTTGATTGAGGATGCGGAACTCACGGCCCATGTCGTGGGCCGACTTGGCCTTGTGGCCGAACGGTGGCCGGCGCAGGACGAACTCCTGCTCGGGGTATTCCAGCAGGTACGTCAGGTTCGACGCGCCACCGGGAAACTGGCTGATCACCGGCGTACCGGTCAAGCCAGGAATGTGGGCCTTGAGGTACGGGTCGATCAGGTTGGCATCGAGTTCTTCACCGTCGCGCACGTGGGTGGACTGATCAGTCACTGCCATGCTTATCCCTTCTGCTTATTTTGGAGGCCATCGATCATTGGCTAATCTAATGGCGCGTGGGAGGCGTCACAAGCACGCCGGGGTCTTATAGGTTAGCGTGTTGCTGGATAATCAGCGGGCTTGATGCATCGCGTCGTGCGCAGTGGGCGGGGGCGAGCTATGGTGTGGAGACTGCCGCTTCCAAGGAGCAAATCGCGATGGGATGCCCGCAAGTCTGTAGCACCGCGACCCTGCAGTGCAGCTTCGGCGCGGCACCGGCGGTGCTCAATGTGCTCCCGGTCAATCGCCTGCTGACCGGCGGAATGCCGGCGGCGAATATCATGGATCACATACCCTTGGTGAACGTCACCACGTTCGGCATGTGCCAGAGCCTGGCGAACCCGACCGTGGCCGCCGCCACCGCGGCGGCACTCGGCGTGCTGACCCCCATGCCCTGCATCCCGGCCACCGCGGCCCCATGGATCCCCGGCGGCGCCCCGACCCTGTTGCTCGGCAACATGCCGGCCATCGATGCCAACAGCACCTTGATGTGTACCTGGGCCGGGGTGATCAAGATCGTCGTGCCAGGGCAGGTGCAGATGCTCATCCCCTGATCGGCAATCTTGCAGGCATTGCACCGCCCCCTGTGGGAGCGAGCTTGCTCGCGATAGTGGTGGGTCAGTGGGTGGTGATGTTGGATGTGTTGGCGTCATCGCGAGCAAGCTCGCTCCCACAGGGGGAGAGGCAAGACAATCGTTATGCCTGCGCCGGATCATTCCAGCGCCTGAACCACCAGCGCACCCGGGAGATCGGCTTGCCCCCGGCATCCAATGGCCGGCCGTCTTCGGCATAGGCCTGGGCCGGTTCCAGCAGTTGGCCGTTGAGGTAACGGGCTTCTACTGCCGGGCTGCCGTTGGGGTGCAGGCGCCGATAATGACCGTCACGCACGCCGTCGCGATAGAACTCGGCCTCGGCCAGTTGCCCGTCTGGAAAGTAGTTGCTCGCCTCACCGTGCAACAACCCACGGCGGTACGTGGCCTGGCGTTGCAAGCCGCCCTCGGCCGCATGGAAGCTCGCCACGCCGTGCAGTTTGCCCTTCACGAACGGCAATACGGCCGAGACCTTGCCATTGGGGTGATACAACGTGCTGGTGCCTTCCAGTTCACCCTGGCTGTAGTTGAGTGTCGCTTGCGGGCGCTGTGCTTCTTCAATTTGCAACGGGCCGTCGAGCTTGCCATCGATCAGTTGCCCCTTCAGTTGGCTGTCGTCACGTTCCACGTCCAGTTTCTTCGAGGCCATGGCCGCGCTTCCTCAGTTGACCTTCACCAGGCCGCCCTTGATGGTCAGCATGCCGCCACCGTCCACGGTCTGTTCGGCGGCGGCCTTGTTCACCAGGCTGATGCCGGCGTCGTTGGTCAGGGTGGTGCCGGCCTTGTTTTCCAAGGATGTCCCCGCCTGGTTGCTCAAGGCGGTGCCGGCCTTCTGGCTGATGGACGTGCTGGCCTGGGCGGCCAGGTCCGCGCCGCTCTTGATGGCGAAGCTGCCGCCGCTTTGCAGGGTGAGGGTGCCGCTGACCTTGATGGTCAGGTTGCCATCCACCGTCAGGCTGTAATTGCCGGTGACCTTGTGATCGTAGTTGCCGCCAGTGCTGTGGGTCTGGTCCGAGCCCACGGTCACGGTGCGGGTGTCCTTCACGTCGAGGCTGTCGCTGCCGGTCTGGATGGTCACGCTGCGCTTGCCTTTCTCCAGCGTGACGGTTTCGTCGCCGTCCTTCACCGTGCGAGTTCGGGCGTTCTGCACCGTGAGGGTTTCATCGTGGCCGACGGTGGCGGTGGTGTCGTTGAGCACGTTGATGTTGAAGTCCTTTTGCGCCTGGAGAAACACCTCTTCGGCGTCCTTCTTGTCTTCAAACCGCAGCTCGTTGAAACCGCCACCGCCCTTGGACGAGTTCGTCTTGATCCCGGACTGGGTCTGGTTCGCTGGGAGCGCGTAGGGCAGGGCATTGTCGCCGTTGTAGACGCAACCGGTGACCAAGGGGCGGTCCGGGTCGCCGTCGATGAAGGTGACGATGACTTCCTGGCCGATACGCGGTACGAATTGCATGCCAAAGCCCTTGCCACTCCAGGGCAGGACCACGCGCACCCAGCAGGAGGAGGCCTCGTCGTTCTTGCCGGTGCGATCCCAGGGGAACTGCAATTTGATCCGGCCATATTCGTCTGTCCAGATTTCTTCGCCGGCCTTGCCCACCACCAGCGCCGTCTGGGTGTGCATGCGCGGTTTGGGCGTGATGCGAGCCGGTCGGTAGGCGGTGGCCTTGGGGATCGCTTCGAAGCGGTTGCGGTAGCTGTCGTGGCTGGCCTCATGGCTGACCGCCGTCACCAGCCAATCGATATTCAACGTCGCATCTTCATGACCGGCGAGGGTGAACCAATAGCCCGGCACCAGCCAGCGACAATCGCTTTCGCCGACGAAGCGTTTCTCTTGGCTGCGCAGGCCGTCCACCCGCTGTTTGGTCAACGCGTCGCCCTGGGCCTTGGCGGTATAGCTGCCCGGATGTTCGTACATCGAACTCGGCCCGGCCACGGCTTCGGCCTGGCTGAAGAGCGATGTTGTCGGCGTGGTGAACTCATAATCGGTGGCCTGGTAAACCCCGGCCACCGCTTGCAGGCAGACCTGGCCTGAGCGGATGCCGTGCAGCTCGCGTTCCCCCAGTTTCTGCCCGAGATAATTCACCGTCGGCCCATTGGGGATGGGCGCGAAGGCGTCGTTGCTGTCGGCCAGGACCAGGGTGTGCTTGCCGTCTTCATGGCTGAAGAACCAGAAAATCCCGTCCTCTTCCAGCAGGCGCGACACGAAGGCCAGGTCGGTTTCGCCGTATTGCACGCAGTACTCACGGGGTGCGTAGCTGCCGGTGAGCTTGAGCTGGAAGTCCGTGAAGCCGTGGGCCTTGAAAATCGTGGTGACGATGTCCGACGTGGCGAGGTTCTGGAACACCCGATTGTTGCTGGCCAGGCTCAACCACCAGAGCCATGGACGCAGCAGGAGTTGATATCGCTCGGCGGTGGCGTCGGCTGGCAGTTGGCGGATCTCGGCTACCAGCCAATCCAGCGGGCGCAGCAAGGCGTCCTTGTGCAACGTGGTGGTCACATGGCTGGCGACAGCCGTGGTGAGGTCAAGCGAGGCGCCGTCGTTGAGACCGTTGAGGATGTGCGAGCCCAGCGCGTTGAGGCGCTCTTCGCCGGACAATGAGTCAGGGTAGAGCGCCGACAGCGAGCTGGCGGTGAGGGATAGGGTGGTGTTGATGTCGACGGTACGGGGCATGGAGCAGCCTCAAGGCATAGACTGGATTCCTGGCTAGACGATATTTAACTAACCAAACCAGAGCTTTCCCGACTTCCCATGAAAAAAACTATTGATGGCCTGTGGCTTTTTTTCTTTTAATTTGTCTATTTCCGCTGCGGCATTACGAACTAGGCGCGCGTCATTTTTGTATGCTGGCCCCCACCGATGAGCCGGCGCGCTAGCTTTGGCATCAGTCTGTATGGAACCGGTAAACCACTTCGTGATGACTGTCTCGTTTTCTCCGCTGGCGGCGTTGAACTGTTCCTTGGTCTGCAGCCATTCCCTATTTCTATAACGGTGAAATAGATAATTGGAAACAAAATGCCCTGGAATCGGCTGTTCGGTCCTGGGATGCCTCCCGAACAAGTAATCACTGATGACTTGCGGCGCCCGGTAGCTTTGCGATTCGAGGGTTTCATCGTTAATGAACTTCTCGGTGGCATATCCATTCAAGTCAGTTGGAAAGCAATCCGCCAGCCATTGCCAGAGAAACAGGGACGGCTTACCCGGTTTATCGCTTTGCGAAGGTGCTCGATAATCGGCGGTGTAGCTATACAGGCGTGGGATCTCCGCCACTGTGCCCAATAGACCGTTGGCAATGGCCAGCCATTGCAAGCTGTGGGTATGTTCGCCATGTCGGCCATCCATACTGTCTTTCCAGAACAGACTGGCGCGTAGCAGTTGGCCAAGGAAGCGATCGCCCCCGATCAGGCGCACGGCGATGGGCAGCCCTCGCTCCGAGGTATCGTTACGTAAACCTTCGTGGTACTGAAATCCATACTGGGCGGCGACCAGCCCCATTGCCCGGGTAAACTTGTTCGGCGTCATCGGGGTTAGTCTTCGATAATGTTCCCAGATCTTTGCAGAGACCTCGGTCAGACTGGTTTGGAAATGAAGGTCATTGCAAAGGAAAGCCGCGATATGTGAGTAGGCAGTATAGAAAAGAGCGTCATCCAGCGGCGCCGGAGCCGTTTTACGCTCGCCGTTTGCGAATTTGGTAAAGCGAAAGTTGTTGGCTCTTAAACTGACTTCGGCTTCTGCCGCGTTAGCAAATACTGTGTTGGCCATCATGCGTTCCCTCTATGCCCTTTGGGTTATTTGCAAACCGTTTTTTGTCGATCCTTACTCCAACACCCACTCCGCCAACTTCCCCGTCACCTGCGTCATCAGCACGTTCTCGACATCCCGCGCCCCGGCGGCGCTGCACTTGGCCAATACCGCCTTGACGATCCCGGCGTCGAACTCGAACTGCTTGCCCGTCGCGGCCTTGTAGCGCCCGCGCAATTTCTCCAGCTTCGCCAGCACGATCCCTTCCAGCGTCGCTTCATCCAGCGGCCGGTACGCCACCACCGTCATCCGCGCCAAAAACGCCGGACGGAACGCTTGCAGCAACACCTTGTGCAACGCTTCGTTGAAGGCATCGCTGCCCAACTGCGCGACCGGCGTATCCAGCAGCAGTTCGGCACCGACGTTGCTGGTGGCGAGCATCACCGTGTTCTTGAAGTCCACCACCAGGCCGGTGCCGTCTTCCATCAGGCCTTTGTCGAAAACGTTGTAGAAGGCTTCGAGCACGTCCGGGTGGGCCTTTTCGATTTCATCCAGTAGCACCACGGAATAGGGCTTGCGCCGCACCGCTTCGGTGAGCACGCCGCCGCTGCCATAGCCGACGTAGCCGGGCGGGGCGCCCTTGAGTTGGCTGACGGTGTGGGCTTCCTGGTACTCCGAGAGGTTGATGCTGATCAGGTTGCGTTCGCCGCCGTACAAGGCATCGGCCAGGGCGTAGGCGGTTTCGGTCTTGCCCACGCCGGTGGGGCCCACCAACAAAAACACGCCGACCGGTTTCTGCGGGTCGGTGAGGCCGGCGCGGTAGGCTTGCAGGCGTTGGGCGATGGTGTTCAGCGCGGTGCCCTGGCCCATGACTCGCTGGCCCATGCGTTGGCCGAGGGTGCGCACGGCGTGGGCTTCGTCGGCGAGCATCTTGCCGACCGGGATGCCGGTCCAGCCGGCGATCACCGCGGCGACGGTCTTGCTGTCCACCTGTTCGGGCACCAGCGGGTCGTCCTGGCGAATGGCATCGAGGCCGGCCTCCAGGCGCAGCAGTTCGGCGGCCAGGTGGTCGATTCGGTTATCAATCTCGGTGTCGGCTTTTTCACTGTCGGCGCGCTCGCTCAAGGCGAGCAGTTCGCGGCGGGTGTCGAGCAGTTCGCGCACGGCCTCGCGTTCTTCGCCCCAACGGGTTTCCAGTTCGCGGATGGCCTGCACGTTGCTGGCCGACTCGCCCTCCAGCAGGGTGATGCGCTCGCGATGGTCCAGTCCGGTGGCCTGTTCCCGGCGCAGGCGTTCGACTTCATCCTTGAGGCTGTTCTGCCGATGGCGCAGGCTTTCCAGCGGCGGCGGTACGTCGTGCTGGCCGAGGGCGACCCGGGCGCAGGCGGTGTCCAGCACGCTGATGGCTTTGTCCGGCAACTGGCGCCCGGAGATATAGCGGTGGGACAGCTTCACTGCCTCATGGATGGCTGCGTCCAGCACCTGCACGCCGTGGTGCTGTTCCAGTTTGCTCGCCACGCCACGGAGCATTTCAACGGCGGTGAGCTCGTCCGGCTCTTCGACCTGGACCAACTGGAAGCGGCGGGCCAGGGCCGGGTCTTTCTCGAAGTACTTCTTGTACTCCAGCCAGGTTGTGGCGGCCAGGGTGCGCAACTCGCCCCGGGCCAAGGCTGGCTTGAGCAAATTGGCCGCGTCGCTGCCACCCTCGGCACCGCCCGCGCCAATCAGCGTATGGGCTTCGTCGATGAACAGGATGATCGGTTTTTCCGCGCTGCGGACCGCATCGATCACGCCCTTGAGGCGCTGTTCGAACTCGCCCTTGACGCCCGCGCCGGCTTGCAACAGGCCGAGGTCGAGGACCCGCAGCGTGACTTCCTGCAACGACGGCGGCACATCCCCGGCAGCGATGCGCAGGGCCAGGCCCTCCACCACGGCGGTCTTGCCGACACCCGGCGCGCCCACCAGGATCGGGTTGTTCTGCCGACGTCGGAGCAGGATGTCGATGCATTGGCGGATCTCGCCGTCGCGGCCGACGATGGGGTCGATGCGCCCGGCCCTTGCGTCTGCGGTCAGGTCCTGGGTGTACTGGTCCAGGACCGGGTCCTGTTTCTGGGGAGGCTCGCCGGGTTTGGCCGGGCGCATGCCAGCGACATGCTCACGGGAGCTTTCGGTCCATTCCAATAGATGGGCGCGCAGGGCATCACGGGGGATGCGCAGCAACGAAGAGGCGCTGTTGAGCAGCAGGCTGCGGCGCTCATCACGGTCCAGCAGTGCCAGCAGTAAAAGCCCGGAGCGGATGCTGTCCAGGCCCAACACGCTGGCCTGGACCACGGCATCTTCCAACAGGCCGATGGTTTGCGCCGACAGGGCAGGCGTGCGGGTGCTGCCGGATTTGAACAAGTCCAGCGCCTTGTTGGTTTCCGCCGCCACCGCATCACGTTCAAGACCGAAGCGCGGCAACAGGCAGGCGAAGTCACCGCCTTCGATGTCCAGCAATTCCAACAGCAGGTGTTCGATTTCCACGTAGTGGTGGCTGCGTTGCAGGCAACGTTGCGCGGCCCTTTCCAGGGCTCGGCGATTGTCCGGGTTGAGGCGTCCGATCAGGCTGGCCAGTTCCATTTCAGGCAATCTCCAGCTGACGAAGGCGGGTTTCGATGCGTTGCATGGCCAGGCTCGGCTGGCGTTGCAGGCCGCCGTTCCAGTTCAACCGTGGCGCTGCCTGGCGGCCCAGTTGCAGCGGCCCGGCACCACGGACCAGCAGCACCAGGGTGCAATCCAGGTCAGGGCCGAAATACAGCGCATAAAGGCTGGCGAGCAGCGGATGGGTTTCGCCGTTGGGCAGCAAGCCGTTGGCCTGGGTCGCGCTCAGCGGTCCCAGCGTCAGGCGCACGCCGGCGTGTTCGTCCCAGACCCGGATGCCGGCCACTGCGTCGCGACCCAGGCGCAGGTTGCGTCCGCCCGGTTGCAAGCGGCTGCGGCTGGCCAGCGGAATTTCACGCCAACCACCTTCATAGGCGTTCAGCTCGACGGGCAAGCCGAACTGTTCACGGACAATCGCCGCAAACCCTGCCAGGGAACGCCGACCGTCGGCATACAGCGCGGTGCAGGCCAGCACGGCCGAGTCGGGGGCTGCCTGGCGTTCCTGCAAGGCCTTGGGCAGCAAGCCGGTCAATGCACGCATTTGCGCGTGTACGGCCGATGCGCCTGGGGCCGTGAACCCCAGGGCGATGCGGTGTTTGCGCATCACCTTGTAGAGCAGGCTGAGCAAGCGATGCTGGAACAGGTCGAGGAATTCCGCTGGCGCATGGTCCTTCGCCCGCGCCCGTTGTTGCAGCCATTCCTGGTAGGCGTAGGGCAGCGGACCGTCCGGGCCGCCGAGGCCGAAGATCGGCGTGGCCAGGGTTGGCGGCAGGCCGGGTTCCTGGCTCAGACTCTCGACTTCACTGGCGGCGAACAGCGGCGTCAACGGCCCGCGCAGACGCAAGGCTTCGGCGTGCGGCGCGGTGCCGCTGCCCAGGGGCTCGGCCTGGGGATGTTCACGTTCGAGCAACAGCAAGGCCTGGAGCCATTCGAAGCGTTGCGGGTCGCGCCGCAGTCGCTCGCTCAGGTTCAGAGCACCAGGGGTTTGCCGGCTTGGGGTTGCCATGTCTTCACCTCCTTGTCGGACTGGACCAGCACGGTGCGCACGAAGCGATTGGCGGTGGCGTAAAGGGAAAAGAACTGCGCCAGCACCCCGGAAAACAGCACCGCGCTGCTGCCGACGAAGTGTTGCGGATCCAGTTGCAGGCGCACCTCCAGGCCGTTGCGCCAGCCGCGCCAGGCGTCTTCGCCGACGTGGGCGATGACCCGCTCGCAACTCAGCCCCGATACCCCTTCGATCTGGCGATGGGCGCTGGCCTCGTCCCGCAGGTTGTGCAATTGAAGAATCTCCCGCAGTGCGTCCAGTGCCTGGGGGCCTTCAACCAGTGACAGATGGTTGAGGGTCAGTTGCGACACCAGCCGCCAGCGCGATTCACCGTCCAGGCGCGGCAGGCTTTGCGGGCTGGGTGGGTTGCGCAGGCGCGCCCAGGCCACCGGCCCCGGACGCTCGAAACCCAGCGGGGTGCCGGCCGGCAGGCTCTGGGCCAGGTGGCGATTGGTGCACAGCAGTTCGGCGGTGAGGCTGTAGTCGCGGGTTTCGGCCAGCGGGTCGAACTGGGTGTCCACCAGGCTGACCATCAAGTCGGTGCCCAATCGGTTCGGGCTCATGCCACTGACCCGTCGTGCATGCCAATAGCAGGTTTGGTCGCTGCCATGCTGGCTGCCGTAATAGGCCGGCACTTTGCGCACGCCCTGGCTGGACATGGCGCGCATGCCACGGATGCTGTGGATCTCGACGCTGTTTTCCCGATGACTGTCGGCCACCAGCCGGTACTCGCTGCGAGTGCCATCCGGGCGCAGCGGCTCGGAAGTCCTGGGAAACAGGTTGATCACGGGCGTGCAGCCCAGGGCGATGTCGCTGGCCTGGAGTGGCAGGCGGCTGGTGGGAGGGCGGTCGAAAACGATGTACAGGTACAACGACGGGCCGTCGCTGGTGGCACCGGCCAGTGGCAGGTCGAAGAAGCCGAATTTATCCGGGAAGGCAAAGTACTCGGCCAGCAGACGCATGCCAGGATGCACGCCGTCTTCATCCGGCAGCAAGACCTGGTCACTGGCGAAGCCGACGATCTGTGGCAAGCCTGTCAGCGACTCCGGCGCGCTGCCCGGCGCACCGGCCAGGACCTCGATGGCGTGCGCGCCCAGCAAATCGCACAGCCCGGCGTTGATGATCGGTGACGCTGCCAGGTGTACCCGCAGCGAGTCGATTCCCAGTGTCGACCACTGGCTTTCGCCCAGGCACCGCAGCTCCAGGCGCAAGGCCGAGCGGCCCCGGACCACTCCGGTCAGCGCCTGGGTTTCGTCGCTGCCCAGCAGCAATGCCTCGCTGATTTCCACCGGCCACAAATGCACGGCGGCGGTGGTCCGAAAATGAATGCTCTGGCCTTTGTCCGTGGTGACGAACAACGGCGTGTCGCGGGGCAGGGGGTAGCCCTCGTTCAAATTGCCTTTGCTCGGGTCGGGCTCGAACTGCACGATGGCGCACGACGGCAGGGGTCGCATGGCCAACGGATAAAGCTGTTCGAGCAGGGCATCACTGAATTCGGCGTAGTCGTCGTCCAGCCGGCGTTGCAAGCGTGCAGCCAACAGGGCGAAACCCTCCAGCAGGCGCTCGACATGCGGATCGGGGCATTCGCCGGGGGACAACTCCAGGCGCCGGGCGACCTTGGGGTAGCGCTCGGCGAACAGGCTCCCGGCATGCCGCAACCAGGTCAGTTCGCGTTGGTAATAGTCCAACAGTTGCGGGTCAATCGAGTCGCTCATGGCGCACCTCAAGGCCGTCGCCGGCGTGCTCGATGACAAAGGCCACGGGCCAGGCATGCAGGTCGCCCCGCAGCTCGCCCAGCAGCCGTATGCACAGTTGCTGCGGATGGCCCGGCACCGGGCAGACCTCGACCTCGCCCAGGCGCAGGCGCGGTTCGAAGTGGGTGATGGCCTGGCGGATCTCCCGGGTCAGTTGGCGACGGTCATCGCTGCGCTGCTGTTGCAGCGCGGTCCAGTCGGCGATGCCGTAGTCGAGGATGCTCGGTGGCTCGGTCAGCGCCCGTGGGCCGCGGCGGGTATTGAACAGGCGCGACAGTTCGGCATGCACCGAGTCTTGCAATGCCTGCCGGTCGAACGCCCGCCCGCTGTCGTCCGCCGGGCTGGCCAGGCGTTCGAACAGGGGCGGGCGCAGCCCGAAGCCTGCCATGGGCGCGGCTCCTTACTTGGTCATTTTGTTGGCGGCCAGGTCCCAGGTCGTGCCTGCCGTGCCTTCCTTGGTGCCGTCGTCTTTCTGCGCGGTGAGCTCCCATTTGATCTTGGTGAAGTTCAGCGACAGGGTTTCCACCGGTTTGCCACCGGTGCCGCCGCTGACACTGACGTTGGACAGCACGACGTTGGTCAGGGTGTAGATGATGAACGGCATGAGTTTGCCGCTGCCCTCGGCGGCGTTGCGGCCGACGGTGACGACGGCTTGCGGGATCGGCTTGCCGGCGCAGCAATACTCATTGAGCGACGGGGTGGAGCTGTCGACGAATTTGGTCAGGGTGAATTCGCCGATGTGCGGCCGGCCAGAGGTACGCTCCGAGTTGCTGACGTCGTTGGTGACCTGCATGGCCACGTTATGGCTGTAGGACATGACCTCGATCTTGTCCGTGAAACCCTCCAGCAGGCTGTCGCCCTTGATGTCGCCGCCGAGGTCGAGAATGATTGCATCCATTGTGTGGAACTCCTGAATTCGAGTGGGTTGTTCAACGCAAAACCTGTGGCGAGGGGATTTATCCCCGTTGGGGCGCGAAGCGGCCCTAAACCTGACAACCCGGTGTGTCAGGCAGATTGAGTTGACCGCTTAGGGGGCTGCTGCGCAGCCCAACGGGGATAAATCCCCTCGCCACAACGAGCGTTCTCGCCACAGGTTTTATTGGTCAGGCAGCGACGGGCGGCGGCAGCGTCGCCACCAAACGGATCGAGGCAGTCAACTCCTCCAGTTGGAAGTGCGGCCGCAAGAACACAGTGGCCTTGTAGGCGCCTGGCTTGCCCGCCACCTCCGTCACGTCCACCCGGGCTTCGCGCAACGGGTACTGCGCCTTGATCTCTTGCGGCGCGTTGTCGTTGATCAGCACGTAGTCGGCGATCCAGTTGTTGAGGTACGTCTGCACATTGTCGCGGGTCATGAAACTGCCGACCTTGTCGCGCATGATCACCTTCAGGTAATGGGCGAAACGCGAGGCCGCCAGCACGTATGGCAACATCGCCGAGATCCGCGCATTGGCGTTGGCCTCGTTGGTGTTGTAGAGCTTGGCCTTGTTGGTGGTCTGGCCGCCGAAGAACACCGCCACGTCGCTGTTTTTCTTGTGGCACAGGGAGATGAATCCCAGGTCGTTGAGTTCCTTTTCACGACGGTCGGTGATCGCCACTTCGGTCGGGCATTTGAGCGACAGATCCCCGGAACTGGTGCGGAAGGTATGGGCCGGCAGGCCTTCGACCGCGCCACCGCCCTCGGCTCCGCGAATGGCCGCGCACCAGCCATATTTTGCGAAGGCTTCGGTGATGCGTTGCGCCAGGGTCCAGGCAGCGTTGCCCCACAGGTATTTGCTGTGGTCGGTGCCGTTGACGTCCTCGACGTAGTTGATGCCCTCCACCGGCAGCGTGTCCGGGCCGTATGGCAGGCGCAGCAGGAAGTGCGGCAGCACCAGGGACACGTAGCGCGAGTCTTCACTTTCACGGAAGGCGCGCCACTTGATCAGCTCCTGGCTTTCGAAGATTTTCGACAGGTCTCGGGGGATCGCCAGTTCGGTGAAGCTGGTCATGTCGAACAAACGTGGGCTGGCGGCGGCAATGAACGGCGCGTGCGCGGCGGCGGCGACGTTCGAGAGTTTTTCCAACAGGCCGATGTCCTGCGGGTGCCGGCCGAAGGTGTAGTCGCCCACCAGCAAGCTGAACGGGTGCCCGCCGAAGGTGCCGTATTCTTCTTCGTAGATTTTCTTGAACAAGGCGCTCTGGTCGAATTCGACGGCTTTTTCCAAGTCGTTCTGCAGTTCTTTCTGGGTGACGTTGAGCAGGCGCAATTTAAGGCGGGTGCTGGTTTCGGTGTTCTGCACCAGCAGGTGCAGGCCGCGCCAGGAGGCTTCGAGTTTCTGCAGGTCGGGGTGGTGCAGGACTTCGTTGAGTTGGGCGCTGATCAACTCGTCGATCTGACTGATGCGGTCGTTGATCATGGCCACGGTGTCCTTGTCGATGGCCATGCCTTCGTCGAGGACCTGGGTGGCGAATTCGGCCAGCATGTCGCGGGCATAGTCTTGCTGGCTGTCGTCGTGGGCCATGCGGCCTTCGGCGATGATCTTGTCCAACAGGGACAGGGTCTGGGTCGTGCTCTCGCTGGTTTGAGCGCTGGATGAAGCAGGCATGGCTTTATCTCCCTTGAATGAGGCGCGCGATCAGGCCTGTGGTTCGGCTGGGGCAGGGTCATCGTTGGCGGCGACGGTCGGCAGTTCTTGCGTCGCGTCTTGGGGCCGGGCCGACTTGATCTCCTGCAGGCCTTCGGTGTTGGCGATCACGTCACGCAGCAGCTTGTCCAGGTCATCGTTACCGTCGAGCTTGGTCAGCAAGTCCCGCAGGCGCTGCCGCGCTTCGAACAAGCGGCGCAACGGCGTGACTTGCTCGACAACCTTGACCGGGTCGAAGTCGTCGATGTGACGGAAGTTGAGTTCGATGTTGAGCTTGCTGTCGTCGCCGCTGAGGGTGTTGTTCACCTGGAGCGTGGCGCGGGGGGAGATGGAGGCGAGCACCTCGTTGAAATTATCCCGATCGATCTCGGTGAAGCGCCGCTCGTTGAGCTTGGGCAGCGGCTCCAATGGCTTGCCCGAGAGGTCGGCCAGAATGCCGACGACCAGTGGCAGTTCTTTTTTCTCGATAGCGTTGCCGATTTCCACGTCATAGGTGATCTGGACGCGGGGAGGACGGACTCTGTCGAGCTTGTGCTGGGTACTTTCTGCCATGGCGGCCGACTCCGATGCAGGTGTGGAAGCAATGCATCGGGAGTCCCGCTCATCGCATTCCCTTGCTGATCCGCAGGTTGCAAATGGACGGCAGAAAACCTGTCATTCCCTTGACGAACCTGGTCCATTCGACTGTGTGGGTCGAACTATCCAAGACGCTAGAACAGGTCTATAAAAATGCAAGCAAAAACAATTTTTGACCGCTGAGAAAAGGAAGATTCATTTTGCGTGCGTTTTTTTATGGATTTTTTTTCAGCCTGGCGCTCACCGGTTGTTCGTTGTTCGCCCCCAGCGTCGACCTCGACAGCCTGACCCTGGACGTCGCGCCTCGGGCCAACGACGACACGCCGATCGCCGTGGATTTCATCGCGGTGAACGACCCGGACCTGCTCAAGCAGCTGTCGGGCATCACCGCCAGCCAGTGGTTTGCCGGGCGCGAACAATTCCAGCGCGACTATCGCCAGCTCCTGTCGGTGTGGGGGCTGGAGCTGGTCCCGGGGCAATTCATCGACCGCCAACCCTTCCCGCTGGAGGGCCGGCGCGCCGCTGGACTTTTGGTCTTCGCCAGCTATAACACTCCGGGAGCCCACCGGCTTCGGCTGGACGATCAGCACGAGGCCTGGCTGAAGTTCGACAGCCGCGAGATGACCCTCGTGAATGACGACCGGCACAAGCAGCCTTGAGTGACCGCGGGCCGCCTCGCGCGGCGATTTGGGATGTCGAAGGGAGTCGTATGAGCCTGTTACCTGACGCGGTGTGCTGGCACGAGGGCATGCAACTGTTGCCCCAGCATTTTCAGTTGCAAGGGCTGCGCGCCGAGGCACTCGCCGCGCATTTTGCCGGGGCTTGTAACCCTTGGTTCTGGGGCGTCAGCCAGTTGGAAGTCGATCCTTCGGCCCTGAGTGCCGGCCAGGTACGCCTGCTGCAATTGCAAGGCACCTTGCCGGACGGCTTGCCGGTCAATCTGCAAGCCGGTATCGGGCCAATGCTGGAACTGGACGTCAGCGAGGCGATCGACAAGACCGATGACGCCACGGTGACCGTGTACCTCGCGGTGAGCCCGCTATGGCGCGCCGGGCAATTACTACCGCTCAAGGGGCGCTTGCAATCGGTGGTCGGCGAGGCTTTGCCAGACCTCACCAGCGGCGAATTCCCCGAATCGATCACGGTCTGGCGACCCAACCCGAGGCTGTGCACGCAACTGAGCAAGGCTGATTCGATCTGCCTGCCATTACTGCGTATCCGCAAGGAGGGCGGCGGTTTCTGGCGCGTGCCGTATACGCCGCCAACGCCGATCCTGCTGCCGGAGTCGGCCCTTGGTCGGCGGGTGGCCGGGGTGTGCGCGAGGGCCAGGGAAAAGTGCATGTTCCTCGCCGGTCGCTTGCGTCAGGCCCAGGCGGCTGGCAACCAGGACGATGCCATGGAGATCCGTCGGCAGTTGACGGCCCTGTGGGCGCGCTTGCCGGAGGTCGAAGGCATGTTGAATACCCGGGTGGCGACGCCCCAGGCGCTCTACGGTTTGTTGCTGGGGCTGGCGGGGAGCTGGTCGGCGCTGGATCCGCTGGCGGGCGTCCCGGCTTTCGCGCCGTTGGATTTTGTCGAGTTGCAGCGCGGCTACGAGCCGCTGCTCGACTGGCTGGAAACCACCCTGGAACTGGTCCGCGCCGGTTACCGAAGCCTGGCGTTCGAGCGCAACGAGCAGGTCTTCTCGATCCAGTTGCCTGACGACCAGCCGAATCAACGCCTGGTGATCGGTTTGCGCATGCCCAACGGCGCCGGCGAACAAGCGGCGGCCGAATGGTTGCGCGGCGCGATCATCGCGTCGGCGCCCCACATTGCGCTGCTGAGCCGCCAACGCATGAGCGGTTTGCCGCACCAGGCCATGAGCCGCAACGAGCAGGTGGCCTACAGCGTCGGTGACGACACCCGTTTGTTTGTGGTGGCCGCGAGCGGGCAATGGTTCGACGGCCAACTGCCGCTGCACATCGTGGCGCCGGCTTCGGCCCAGGCCAGCAGTCCATGGCAAGTGGTGTTGTTCGTGGCGCAAGCCAGTGAAAGTGCCTGATCGCAAAAGGGGAGCTGTATGCCTGACGGAAGTGGCGGGGTGGTTCGGAGTCTGCACGAGGCGCCGCTGAGCAGCGCGTTTCGTCAAGCCTGGTTGAAGTGGTCCCAGGAGTGGCAAGACCTGCCCAAGGACAGTGATCCGGCAATCGTGCTCAATCGGGTCGTGGAGTTTTCCGGTCGCGGTGCCCAGCGTCTCTGGCGGGTGGCCTACGCCACCGTCGGCGATGCCGCTTCCGAGCAGGTCAAGGCGCTGGTCTATGCCTTCGTCGCGCTGGTGGACGAGACGTTGCTGTTCTGCACCTGGCCCGGCCAACTGGCTTGGCAGCAGCATCCCCTCGAGTCACGCATGTACGCCAGCCGCCAGGCCGGCGAGCGCTTGCCCGCAGCGATCAAGAAATTGCTGGATGAGCAGATGCCCGGTACTCGGGACCTGGCGAATGTCTACCTGCAATGCCTGATCCTGGGGTTCCAAGGGCGCTTGCGCGGCGAGCCTGGCCAGGTCCAACACGAAAAATGGCGTGTGGCGTTGTTCACCTTTGCCTGGCAGCACGAACCCGATTACGTCGATGTCAGCCAGCGCCTGGCGATGTCTGCGGCGGCGACGCCCGCGCGGATGCCAGCGCAGCAATCCTTGCCGGACGGCTTTCGCCTGGGGTTGGCGATCGTGGCGATGGTGCTGTTGTTGACTGGCTTGGGGCAAGTCCTCTGGCGTGACATCCGCCTGGAGCTCGAACCGGTGTTGCAATTGAACGAGTCGTCAGTCCAGGAGCAGGATTCATGAACACCCTGAGCATCGTCGCCTTGGTGCTGCTCGCCATTGTCGGGGTGCTGGTGATCGCGGCAGCGGTCTGGTGGTTGCGAACCCAGGGCGGGGCGGCGATTCGCAATTTCTACGGCGCGGTGCGCCAAATGGAGCAGGAGCAGGGCACCCGCGACCGCTATCAGACGCCTTGGTTGATGATGCTCGGCAACGAAACCGACGGTGCCCAGCTGTGCAGCCAATGGCGTTTGCAACCCACGGACAAGGCGGGCTGGTTCGGGCGCTGGTTTTGCGATGCCGAAGGCGCCGTACTGGTGGTGCCCCAGGCGTTGTTCCTGCCCGATGAAGGCATGAGCCGGCAACGAGGCAATTGGTGGCGACTGCTGGGCCTGCTGTTGCGGCTGCGCAGCAAGCGGCCGTTGGACGGAGTGATCTGGACAGTACCGTTCAGCAAGCTCGATGACATCGAGCACACCACTGAGCTGAGCCTCAAGGTCCGGCGGGTTTTTATTGACCTGCTGCAACGGTTTGGCCTCAGCCTGCCGGTGTACGTGGTGATCACCGGGATGGAAGAGTTGCCCGGGTTCCAGGAATTGGTCGGCGCGCTGTCTGCCAAGGCGCGAGAGTCGATGCTGGGCTGGTCGTCGCCTTACTTGCCGGATGCGGCGTGGCAGTCGCACTGGAGTGACCAGGCGTTGGATGAGATCAACGCCGCGCTGGCCCAATCGATCATCGAGATCGGCGCGCTGTCGGGGCAACTGAGCACCGATCTCTATGGCCTGCCGGAACGCTTCGAAGGCTTGCGACGAGCCTTGCAGATCTTGTTGGAGCCGGTGTTCCAGGGCAACGCCCAAGGTGAAGCGCCGCGATTTCGCGGCGTGTACTTCACCGCCAGTCAAGCACCGGCCATCAGCGGCGACAGTTTGAACGCCCATCACAATGGCCAGCGGCAAACGGTGTTCGCCCGGCAATTGTGGTCGCGACGTCTGATAGCCGAACGCGGCCTGGCCCAGCCGGTGCCTCGCTTGCTGCGCGTGCGCCAACGCGGGCATCGGCTGGCCGGAGCGGTGGCGTTGGTGGTGGGCCTGGTCTGGCTCGGGAGCATGCTCTGGGTCTGGCGCGATTCGGTGGAAAACGCCGAGGAGCTGTCGCGGTTGGTCCTCAGCGCCCACAAGAACCACATCGTCGTCGACCCGGACCAGCCGCAACTGGAACCGACCCGGCATAACGTGCAGAACTATTGGAACGTCTTGGAAAAAGCCCCGCGCTGGCGTTATGTCTCGGTCGTCTTCCCCACATCCTGGTTTTCCTCCGTGGACACGCAGTTGGAGGATGGCTTGCGCCTGACCGCCCGGCACCATTGGATATTACCGCTGCGAGACTTGCTCAATTCCGACCTGGAACAACTCAAGTCCATCCGCAACACCGAGCGGCGGGGCAACGTCGAGAACGACGACCCGGCGCAGTGGCAAAGCTACCTGAAGGCCAAGGCGCTGGTGGATCTGGCGGCACGCCTCGAGCAGCACAACCAGATGTTCAGCCAAGTGGTGAACGACCCCAAGGCGCCGCTGGACGAACTGGTGCAGTTGAGCAACGCCGCGTTGTCCTTGGGCCTCAACACCGGGACTTTGAGTCGCCCACAGTTTTACAACCGGGTCCTGTTCGATGCGCGTAACAGTGATTTGCAAGGGCTGGACCTGAACGCCGCGCGCCCGGTGATCGCCGATAATTTCACCGGCCTGATGCAACGTTGGCTGGACCATTACTTCCTGGCGGACAACTTCGTTCGCCAGGCCGGTTATCTCAAGTTGCACCTGCAACGACTGGAGGCCGGCAGCGGCAATTCATTGAGTGAACTGGAAGACCTGACGGCGCTGATCGATGACCTGCAGACGCTGGTCAGCCTGACCAACTCCGCCTGGGGCCGGGGCAAGGGCCAGGACCTGGTGCCGGGCTACACCCAGATGCTGGACAAGGTCAGCCACAGCACTTTGCTTGGCCCGGACATCACACAGGACCTGGAGAGCCAGGCGGCGAAGCTGCAGCAGAGCTTTCGCGACCAGTGGATCGTCCAGACCGGTTCCCGGGACAATCTGTTGGTGCAACAGGGCAGCGGCCTGCTGACGTTGCAGGATCACGTCACGGCCCTGGACGGTGCGGTGCAAGCGCTGTTCAAGCGCGATTTCGTGGCGTTGGCGATGCAGAAGGATCCGTCGCCCGGCAATCCGGATTCAATCGGCCGGGGCGATGGCGGTGATGATTTCAGCGTCGCCCTGAATTATTTCGCCAGCTACAAAAGCTATGCCAGCGAAGAGCTGTCGCGGATTCCGCCAGATTACCGTGACGCGCTGATGCAGGCCGCCGAAAACGCTGCGGCGCGGGCCATGTGGTTGAGCCTGGACGAAAATGACCAGCCGCTGCCCGGCACCGGCTTCAATGTGCAAACGACCCAGGCGGTTGCGCTGCAAAAAGCCTTCATGGATGTGAACCGGGGCGACCTGGCGATACGTTTCCAGCGCTTGCTCAATCGCCGGGCGTTGGCGCAGATCAACAGTGGCCTGGCCGAAATCGATGCCCAGCCGTTATTCAGCCAGCGCGCCGATATCGAGCGTTGGGACGGTTCGAAGAACTTCGGCTTGCAGCTGTATGGCGCCAACGATCCACAGGAACTGAAGCTGAACCTGAACCAGCAATTCAGCGCCATGCTGCAGATCGCCGAACAGCGCATGCCTGCCCTGGAATGGCTGATCGTCCAACAGGACGACCTGTCCGCCTTGGAGCATGACCAGGTGGCGCGGTTCATGGCCCTCAACGACGAATTGCTCAAGTACAAGAATCAGAACCCGGCCAGCTCGGCTGCCCAGTTGGAGCAATTGGTAAGTCGGGATTTCAATGCGATGGACATCGCGTCCTGTGCGCAGATCTTGCAGACCTCCAGCCTGTCCGGTGGGCGCGGCGACCTGGCTCGGCGCACCGTCGCATTGCAGCAGGGTGCGCTGCAACGTTGCCTGTACCTGCAACAGAACCAGGCGGCGATGGCCTGGAATGACCTGGCCAATTATTTCAATCAGTACTTGGCGGGACGCTTTCCGTTTTCCCAGGACGTGCGGGCCAGCGATGCCGACCCGGCGCGGGTGCAGCACCTGTTGGAATTGATCGAGACGCGCGTGCCCCTGGCCCAGGCCGGGTTGACGCTGAGCCAGACGCCCGAGCGCTTGGCGGCCGCGGATTTCCTCAACCGCTTGAAGCAGGCCGGTGTCTGGCTCGGGCCGCTGTTCGTGCGGGACAAGAGCGGCATACTGGGCGTGGAAATGGACGTGCGCTGGCGTACCGATCGCGATGAGGAGCGTGGCGCCGACCAAGTGATCGCCTGGAGCCTGGACGCCGGCAACCAGCAGATCAACTACCCCGGTGAAGGCCAGCAGAACCTGCGCTGGATGGTCGGCCAGCCCGTGCGCCTGACCTTGCGCTGGGCCCGCAACGGCTACCAGCGTCCGGCCAACGATCCGTTGCAGCCGAACCTGGTGGTGCGCGACCTCGAAGCCGGCTGGGAATACCAGGGGCCGTGGTCATTGTTGCGCCTGATGCGTTCGCTGGTGTCGGCCCAACGCCAGCCGAATGTCGACTACACCGATTTCCCCCTGGCCCTGCAACTGCCGGTGACCGCCCAGACCCAGGCACGCACGGCGCAACAGACCTTGATGTTCGTGCGCCTGTCGTTGATGAGCCAGGGTTCCAAATTGCCGCTGTCAATCCCGCCGCTGCCGACACAGGCGCCTCGTTCACCTTTCCTCGCGCCTGCGTCGAGGCCTGCCATTGCCACCCGTGAGGAGGGCCTGTGAGTTTGCCGATAACCCCGTTGCCCGAATTGGTCAGCCAACTGCTCGAACCGATCAGCGCCGAGTCGCCCTGTGGCCAGGACCTGCGCTACGAAACAGAGTACGACCAGCTACGCGAACTGCGCCGGGAAGACGACACCAGCCTACCCACCGGCGTGTGGCAGTCTTCAATCAAGCGCGCGCTCTGGCCGGACCTGGAGCGGCTCGCGACCACGTTGCTGCTTGAGCGCAGCAAGGACCTGATGATCAGCGCCTGGCTGGGGGAGGCCTGGCTGCACCTGGCCGGATTGGACGGCTTGCCGGGCAGCCTGGCGCTGGTGGCGGGGCTGTGCGAACGCTATCCGGAACAGCTGCATCCCCTTGCCGAGGACGGCGATCAGTCGTGGCGGGTGATTCCGCTGGAATGGCTGGCCCGTCGCTACAGCGAAGTGTTGCTGACGCGGGTGCCTTTGCTTGAAGGCCGCGATCCGACCTTCGCCGGTTTCAGCCTGGACGATTGGCAGCGCCTGCAGCGCCAGCAAGTGCAGGGCAACGACAGCAAGAACGCCAAGGCCTCGGCGGAGGCGGCGCGCAACGAACAAAAGAAACTCAGCGAACTGATTCGCGGCACGCCCTTGTCTTTCTGGTTGCATCGCCAGGGCAGCCTGATGTTGAGCCTGCAGCATCTGCAACGACTCGAAGCCTGGAGCGACGCGTACCTGGGCAACCTGGCCCCGGGCTACAAATCCTTGCAGGACGTGATGCAAGCCATGTTGGCATTGGTAGAGGAGTTCATCGCGATGCATCCACAGCAACCCGCTGTCGCGCCCGCGCAAACGTCCGCGGTGGCAGCGACGCCGATGACCCAGCCGACGGCGGCACCTGCCCAGGTCTTCCTGGAACCGGCCAATCGGGAAGAGGCCTATCGACAACTGTTGGTCATCGCCGGTTATCTGGCGCGCACCGAACCCCACAGTCCCGTGCCCTATCTGATCCGGCGCGGTGTGGAGTGGGGCAACAAACCGCTGAGCGAACTGCTGGGTGAACTGATCAGCGCCGATGCCGAGTCCCGACGGCTGTGGACACTGCTCGGGGTGCTTTAATGCTGTGCGTCGGGCAGCTCCACCGGCGTCAGTACCGGTTTGCCGGAAAAGAACGCGTTCAGGTTATCGCCGACCAGCTCCACCATGGCGCGTGTCGCTTCCGGCGACAGCCCGGCCACGTGAGGTGTCAACACGACGTTGGGCAAATGCTTGAGGGCGTCGGGTACTTCGGGCTCATGGTCGAATACGTCCAGCGCAGCCCCGGCAATTCGCCGATGTTCAAGGGCGCTGATCAGGTCGGCGGTGGCGACCACGCTGCCCCGGGCGATATTCACCAGGAAGCCGTTGGGTCCCAGCGCATCGAGGGCCTGTTTGCTGATCAGTTGCCGGGTATCCAGGCCGCCAGGCGTCGCAACGATCAAGAAATCGGAAACCCGCGCCAGTTCCGTGGGCGTGGCGCAGAAGGTGTAGGGCACGTCGGTGCGCACCCGGCGATTGTGGTAGCTGACGTTCATGTCGAAACCGAGGGCGGCCCGCTTGGCAATCGCCATGCCCACGGCGCCGAGTCCCAGCACGCCCAGGTGCTTGCCGGCGAGGGAAGGGCGCGTGCTTCGCGGCCATTCGCCCCGGCGCAGGGCTGCATCGGATCGAGGCACATCGCGCACCAATGCCAGCAACAACGCCATGGCATGGTCGGCCACCGACGAGGCGTTGACCCCGGCACCGTTGGTGACGACGATGCCTCGGTCGCTGGCGGCTTGCAGGTCCACTTGTTCATAACCGGCGCCGATCACGCAGATGATCTTGAGGTTGGGCAGGGTCGCCATTTCTTCAGACGTCAAACCCAGCGGGCCACGGGTCAGGACCGCGCTGAATCGGTCGCCGTGTTCGAAGATCGCTGCCTTGCGTTCGGCGGGCGTGGGCGCCAACTCCAGGTGATAGCCCTGGCGCTCGAGGATCGGCAGGTATTCGTTGACGGTTTCAACCAGTACCAGAACGGTTGCGGTCATGCTGGGCTCCTGTGGGCGATTTTTTGATCTCAGGTATTCAACCTGATTGTAGGAGCCGAAGGGAGGGGTAGCTTGGGCTTTTTAGGGGTATTTTGAGATCGGTTGTTCTTGGGTTGCTGAACAGAATAAGCAAGAGACGCTGTAGCGTTTGCTGGCTGATGAGCAGTGGCAGGTGAACGATAGAGGCCGGGGGCAAAGCGCACAAGCCAGCGGATTCTGAAGCATGCGTAAGTAAGGACGCAAGGTTTCGTAGCCTTTAGCGCGTATTTTGGAATGTATTTAAACGTGTCTGTGCGAGGCATGTTTACAACAATTGAACAGGTCGAGTTTCTTCGTAATTGGCGTGGGTTCGTATTGTTGAAAATACAATGCTTTATGGTAATGCAGTTCACTCAAGAAAAACGACGGCCCCGTGGCGAGGGAGCTTGCTCCCGCTCAGCTGCGAAGCAGCCGTAAATCCGGCGAATGCGGTATATCCAAAGCCTGCTCCGCAAAACCACTCCTCAGCTAAGCCTTTGCTTCTGCTCGCTAATCCCGGACAATCGCGCCCCTGTTTCGGCCAGGGCGCTGCCTGTCGGGGTTTTCCGACTCGTCCCGGCCGGGTGCATGTGACCGGAAAGCGGAGATCCGACCGGATGAATGATCAGGCCAACAGCGTCGAAGAGCGCTTTGAAACGACAGCCCCAGCCACCCTCAGCCAATGGAGTCGCCACGACACGACGTGGATGCTGGGCCTGTTTGGTACCGCCATTGGCGCTGGCACGCTGTTTTTACCGATCAATGCTGGCCTTGGCGGTTTCTGGCCGCTGCTGATCCTGGCGGTGCTGGCATTTCCCATGACGTTCTATGCGCACCGGGGCCTGACCCGTTTCGTGCTGTCCGGTCGCGAAGGGGCGGACATCACCGAGGTGGTGGAGGAGCATTTCGGTATCAAGGCTGGCGCGCTGATCACCCTGTTGTACTTCTTTGCGATCTTCCCGATCCTGTTGATCTACAGCGTGGCGCTGACCAATACGGTGGGCAGCTTCCTGGAACATCAGTTGCATTTGCAGCCGCCTCCTCGGGTTGTGTTGTCGTTGATGCTTATCCTCGGCTTGTTGGCCGTGGTCCGTTGCGGCGAGCAGGCGATCGTCAAGGCCATGAGCCTGATGGTTTATCCGTTTATCGTGGCGCTGCTGTTCCTCGCGGTATTCCTCGTGCCCCATTGGAACGGCGGCATCCTGAGCACCGCGTCGACGCTGCCGCAGCCTTCGGCGTTGCTGCATACCTTGTGGCTGGCGATTCCGGTGATGGTGTTCTCGTTCAACCATTCGCCGATCATTTCGGCGTTTGCGGTGGATCAGAAACGGCGCTACGGCAACAATGCCGAAGAGCGCAGCTCACAAATCCTGTCGCGTGCCCATGTGCTGATGGTGGTGATGGTGCTGTTCTTCGTGTTCAGTTGCGTGCTGACCCTGTCCCCGGCACAACTGGCCGAGGCCAAGGCGCAGAACCTGTCGATCCTGTCGTACCTGGCCAACCACTTCAGCAACCCGACCATCGCCTTTGCCGCGCCGTTGATCGCGTTTGTTGCCATCTCCAAGTCGTTCCTCGGGCACTACATCGGCGCCAGCGAAGGCCTCAAGGGCCTGATCGTCAAGAGCGGCCGCCGTCCGGCGCCGAAAACCCTCGATCGCCTGACGGCGGCGTTCATGCTGGTGGTGTGCTGGGTCGTCGCCACTCTTAACCCGAGCATACTGGGGATGATCGAAACCCTGGGCGGCCCGGTGATCGCGGCTATCCTGTTCCTGATGCCGATGTACGCCATTCGCAAGGTCCCGGCCATGGCCCGCTATCGAGGCCAGGCGTCGAATGTCTTTGTGGTGTTGGTGGGGTTGGTGGCGATCACTGCGTTGGTCTATTCCCTCCTGGCCTGACCTGCGTTTTTGTGGGTGTTTATGGCATTGCGTCCGGCATAAATCCCTGTGGGAGCGAGCTTGCTCGCGAAAGCGGTGGGTCAGTCGGCAAGGATGTTGGCTGTGCCGCCGCTATCGCGAGCAAGCTCGCTCCCACATTGGTTTTGGGGTGTTCTCAAAATTTGTGTTCATGCTCAATCCCTGTGGGAGCAAGCCCGCTCCCACAGTTTCATCCGACAGTGAAATCCCAGGCATAAAAAAACGCCGCCCCTCGCAAGAAGGGCGGCGTTTTTAGTCGGGCGTCTTAAGCGTTAGGCTTGGACGACCGGGATGTTGGCGTTCGCAGCCGCTTCACGGAACTCGGCGATCTGGTCGAAGCTCAGGTAGCGGTATACGTCCGCTGCCATGCTGTCGATCTTGCCGGCGTATTCCATGTACTCCTCGACGGTCGGCAGGCGACCCAGGATGGACGCTACGGATGCCAGTTCGGCCGAAGCCAGGTAGACATTCGCGCCGTCACCCAGACGGTTCGGGAAGTTACGAGTCGAAGTCGAGACCACGGTGGCGTTCGGCTCGACGCGTGCCTGGTTACCCATGCACAGCGAGCAGCCTGGCATTTCCATCCGCGCACCGGCCTTGCCGTAGATGCCGTAGTAGCCTTCTTCGGTCAGTTGGTGAGCGTCCATCTTGGTCGGCGGCGACAGCCACAGACGGGTTGGCAGCTGACCCTTGACCTGATCCAGCAGTTTACCGGCGGCGCGGAAGTGACCGATGTTGGTCATGCACGAGCCGATGAACACTTCGTCGATCTTCTCGCCAGCAACGCTGGACAGCAGGCGGGCGTCGTCCGGGTCGTTCGGCGCGCAGAGCACAGGCTCGCTGATGTCGGCCAGGTCGATCTCGATGACTTCGGCGTATTCGGCGTCGGCATCGGCTTCCATCAGTTGCGGATCGGCGATCCAGGCTTCCATCGCTTGGGCGCGACGTTCCAGGGTACGTGCATCGCCGTAGCCTTCGCCGATCATCCAGCGCAGCAGGGTGATGTTCGACTGCAGGTACTCGGTGATCGACTCTTTCGACAGCTTGATGGTGCAACCGGCAGCCGAACGTTCGGCCGAGGCGTCGGACAGTTCGAACGCCTGTTCCAGGGTCAAGCCTTCCAGGCCTTCGATTTCCAGGATGCGGCCGGAGAAGGCGTTCTTCTTGCCCTTCTTCTCGACGGTCAGCAGACCGTTCTGGATCGCGAAGTACGGAATGGCATGAACCAGGTCACGCAAGGTGATGCCAGGTTTCATCTTGCCTTTGAAGCGCACCAGGATCGATTCCGGCATGTCCAGCGGCATGACGCCGGTGGCAGCGGCGAACGCGACCAGGCCGGAACCGGCCGGGAACGAGATGCCCATCGGGAAACGGGTGTGCGAGTCACCACCGGTACCCACGGTGTCTGGCAGCAGCATGCGGTTCAGCCACGAGTGGATGATGCCGTCGCCCGGACGCAGGGAAACGCCGCCGCGGGTCATGATGAAGTCAGGCAGGGTGTGGTGGGTGGTCACGTCGATCGGCTTCGGATAGGCCGCGGTGTGGCAGAAGGACTGCATCACCAGGTCAGCCGAGAAGCCCAGGCACGCCAGGTCTTTCAGTTCGTCACGGGTCATTGGACCGGTGGTGTCCTGGGAGCCTACGGTGGTCATTTTCGGTTCGCAGTAGGTGCCAGGACGAACGCCTTGGCCTTCTGCCAGGCCGCAAGCCTTGCCGACCATTTTCTGCGCCAGGGTGAAACCCTTGGTGCTTTCGGCTGGCGCTTCAGGCTTCTTGAACAGGTCGAACGGTGGCAGGCCCAGTTCGGCGCGAGCCTTCTCGGTCAGGCCACGGCCGATGATCAGCGGAATACGGCCGCCAGCGCGGACTTCGTCCAACAGCACCGGGGTCTTCATTTCGAAGGTGGTGATGACTTCGTCGGTACCGTGCTTGCAGACCTTGCCAGCGTGCGGGTACAGGTCGATCACGTCGCCCATGTTCATGTTCGACACGTCGAACTCGATCGGCAGTGCGCCGGCATCTTCCATGGTGTTGTAGAAGATCGGGGCGATCTTGCTGCCGAAGCAGAAACCGCCAGCGCGCTTGTTCGGCACGTACGGGATATCGTCGCCGAAGAACCACAGCACCGAGTTGGTGGCCGATTTACGCGAGGAACCGGTACCAACCACGTCACCGACGTAGGCGATCGGGAAGCCTTGGCCGCGCATTTCTTCGATCTGCTTCATCGGGCCGGTCTTGCCTTGCTCGTCCGGAACGATGCCGTCACGGGCCATTTTCAGCATGGCGAGGGCGTGCAGCGGGATGTCAGGACGCGACCAGGCATCCGGGGCAGGGGACAGGTCGTCGGTGTTGGTTTCGCCGGTGACCTTGAACACGCGCAGGCTGATCTTGTCGGCCAGCACCGGACGCTTCTTGAACCACTCGCCGTCAGCCCAGGATTGCAGCACGGCCTTGGCGTGGACGTTGCCGTTCTTGGCTTTTTCAGCCACGTCGTGGAAGGCATCGAACATCAGCAGGGTGTGCTTGAGTTCTTCGGCGGCGACTGGCGCCAGCTCGGCGTCGTCCAGCAGCTCGACCAGGGTCACGATGTTGTAGCCGCCCTGCATGGTGCCGAGCAGTTCGACGGCGCGCTTCTTGTCCAGCAGAGGGGATTGGGCCTGGCCCTTGGCCAGGGCGGACAGGAAGCCGGCCTTGACGTAGGCGGCTTCGTCGACTCCAGGCGGAACGCGATTGGTGATCAGGTCAACGAGGAAAGCTTCTTCGCCAGCCGGAGGATTCTTCAGCAGCTCGATCAGGCCTGCGGTTTGTTCGGCGTTAAGCGGCTGGGGAACGATACCCAGTGCTGCGCGCTCTTCGATATGTTTGCGGTAGGCTTCAAGCACAGTTATTACCCTCATCAGTGGTCCCAAATGGGTGTCCGGGACGCTCATCCAGAAACTCACGGCATTCATGCGCGCAGGGGGCTTTTTGAGCCGCCGCGCCAGGATGGCCGGAGTTCCTCACAGAAGCTGCTTTCAAAGTTTTACGCCTGCAGAACGGGAGCTGATGAGGGTTGGCGTTGGGCTTTCCCCGCTGGAAAGACCCTTCGCCAACACCGCTCTGAAGGAACGACTGTGCTCGTGACGCTTTGAAAACAGCTTCTAACGGACATTGGCGCCTTAAAAGGCTGGCTGATTCTACGGGAAAAAAAAATTAAAGGTAAGTTGGGCTTCCAGGTTTGAGGGGTGATCAATCTTAGACAAAGGGCTAACATGCCCGCCTGTCCTGTTTTTGCGTGTGCGTTGCCTTATGCCCAACCAGCTCATCAAGACGCCCTGCGTCGGCCTCTGTTCCACTGTCTACGGTGATCTGGTGTGCCGTGGCTGCAAGCGGTTCCACCATGAAGTGATTCACTGGAACGGCTACAACGAGGACGAAAAACGCGCGGTATGGATGCGGCTCGAGCAACTGCTGGTGCAGGTGATGGTGGCGAAGCTGGAGGTGTTCGACCCGGCGCTGCTGCGCCAGCAACTGGAAGCGCGCAAGATCCGCTTCGTGCCGCACCAGTCGGAATATTGCTGGGCCTACCAGTTGATCGCCCGTGGCGCGCGGGTGATCAACAACCTGGAAGCCTATGGCATGGTGCTGCTGCCCGAATTCCGCGATTGGGAGCTGCCGGACCTGCGCGATGCCATTGATCGGGAATTTTTCCTGCTGTCCGAAGCGCATTACCAGCGCTATATCGCGCCGGGGTTCCTGAAGGATGCGATTGGCGGCTGAGCCTTAAAGGCATCGCGAGCAAGCTCGCTCCCACACTGGACTTGGGAGTCCACACCCCTGTGGGAGCGAGCTTGCTCGCGATGGCGATCTTAAGGACAACAACCTCACTCCTTGACCGCCAATTCCACCAGGTGATCCTCGACCTCCTGCGGCTTGAGTACCAGCACGTCGCTTTCCAGCGCATCGAGCACGGCTTCGGCGGTGTTGCCAATCAACACGCCTGACAAACCGGAGCGCGCCACGGTGCCGATCACCGTGACCGCGGCCTGGAGCTTGTGGGCCATGTAGGGAATCAACACGTCCGCCGGGCCTTCCTGGATGTGCAGGTGCTGGTCGTCAATGTCGAATTCGGCCTGGAACGCCCGGCATTGTTCGCGATAACGAGCCTCGATGGTTTCCTTGAGCTGGAACGTCGGGTCGGCCGACGAGAGCATCGGTGACGGATGGGCGCTGATGACATGCAGGTGCGCCTTGGCCAGGAGGGCGATGTCATAGCCATGGTCGATGATAGTCGAGTGCAGGTGGCGATGCTCGCCATCGGCATTGCCGACGTCGACAGCGGCGAGGATGACCCTGTCCTTCCAGGAGCCGGTAGTCTTGACCAGCAGCACCGGGGTCGGGCAATGGCGCAGCAGTTTCCAGTCCGCCGGGGTCAGTAGGGCTTTTTTCAACGGGCTGTCGGGGAAATGTTGCTTGATGACCAGGCCACAGCCTTCGGCTTGTTGCACGTCGATGATGGTTTCGTGGAGGCTGTCGTTCCAGGCTTGCTCGGTGGTCACACTGTAGCCATCCGCCGCCAGCGCTGCCTTCAGCACGCTGAGCATGCCGGCATGGTCGTGGTGTTTGTCGCACACCAGTAAGTGCAGGTGGGCTTGGGTCACTCCGGCGATCAGCTTGGCGCGCTTGAGCGCCAGGCTTTCCGAATGTTCGGGTTCGATGACCACCAGGATGCTGCGAATGGCTTGCATGATCGGCGTCTCCAGCAATAAAGAGGCATGGCGTTGCTCAACTATAGTTGCTGTGGATGGCCCGTCGACTTGATGCATATCAACGGCGGTGGCTGGTGGTCTGGAGGCAGGCCGGTATAATCGGCGCCCTTTGCTCGACTACCTTTTCCCGTGAGCCCCATGATCCTTCCCGAAATCCACGAATTCCTTGGCTGCCGCACGCCCGATGCCTGGGTCCAGGCTGCGCTGGCCGATCAGGAAACCTTGCTGATCGATCACAAGAACTGCGAGTTCAAGGCCGCCAGCACTGCCCTGAGCCTGATCGCCAAGTACCATTCCCATGTTGACTTGATCAATATGATGTCGCGCCTGGCCCGGGAAGAACTGGTGCATCACGAACAGGTCATGCGCCTGATGAAAAAGCGCAAGGTCGGCCTGCGCCAGCTTTCCGCCGGGCGCTACGCCTCGGGCTTGCGTAAAGTGGTGCGCAGCCACGAACCGGTGAAACTGGTGGACACCCTGGTGGTTGGCGCCTTTATCGAAGCCCGCAGCTGCGAGCGTTTCGAGGCCTTGGTACCGCATCTGGACGAGGAGCTCGGTAAGTTCTACTTCGGCCTGTTGAAAAGCGAGGCCCGGCATTTCCAGGGCTACTTGAAGCTGGCCTATCAGTACGGCGACGCCAAGGACATCGCCCAGGTGATCGACAAGGTGCGCGCCGCCGAGCGGGAGCTGATTGAGTCGCCGGATGTGGAGTTCCGGTTCCACAGTGGGGTGCCGGCCTAGCGGCCCAAACCCAACCGCTCATGCCATTGGGCAATCGACTCTTCGGGATACACCTCGAACTGTTGGTCGCCCGGATGCGCCTCGACCTCGACCCACGGGGCCTTGGAGCCCAGCATCAGGTGGGTGTGTTCCGGCGGGATCGGCAACGGCGTGTCGATGGCCGAGGCAAATGGATGAATCAGCTCCGGCCATTCCGGGCTGAACAGCCACAGCCCCGAGCCGCATAACGAGCAGAAGTGTCGTTCGGCGCTGCTGCGGTGGGCGCGTTTATCGCCTTCATCCTTCAGTCGCGCGTGATAGACCGTGATGTGCTTGCGGCCTTGCACCTTCAGGCTCTTCGCGTCGCCCCCCAGGTTGATCGCAAAACCGCCGCCGCCCTGGGTCTTGCGGCAGATCGAGCAATAGCAGCGCTGATAAGGGTAGGGATGGCGGCTGTCCAGGCTGAATGACACGGCGCCGCAGTGGCAAGATCCTTCGAGGTGCATGGGAACCTCCAGTGGATTGGAAATGGTTCAGTACAGCCTAGACGGTCGGCGTTTTTTGCCGGTTGGATTTATGTTGAATATGCGGACGCCTTCGCGAGCAAGCTCGCTCCCACAGGGGATCTTCAGTGTCCACACATTGTATCTACACAGAAAATCCCCTGTGGGAGCGAGCTTGCTCGCGAAGAGGCCGGTACAGCCAGCATCACTTCGGCACCCGCCACAAATACCACGCTGCCACCGTACGATAAGGGCTCCAGGCCTGGCCGATAGCGATCATCTGTCGGCGGTTTGGCTGAGCCTCCAGTCCCTTGAGCCGCCGATACCCCTCGCGAACCCCAAAGTCATCCGCCGGCAGCACATCGGGCCGCTCCAGGCTATAGATCAAGAGCATCTCCACGGTCCAGCGCCCGACGCCGCGCAAGCTGACCAGGCGTTCGATCAGCGCTTCGTCGTCCATGTCTCGCGCCGTGGCGTAATCGGGAACGATGCGGTCCAGTGTCGCCTGGGCGATGCCTTGGAGGGTTGTGATCTTGCTGGCGGAAAATCCGCAACCGCGCAGTTGCGCCACGTCTGTCGCCAGGATCTGCTCGGGGCGGGGAAACGCCTGCGCCGGGAACAACGCCCGGAGGCGACCGAGGATCGCATCGCCTGCCTTGGCATGCAGTTGCTGGTAGGCGATCGCCCTGACCAGGGCTTCATAGGGATCACGGGCCGGCTTGGGCAGCAGCAGGCAAGGGCCAATCGCCTCGACGTGCCGTCGCCAGTCTTCGTCGAGATTCGCCAGGAAGACACTGGCGTCGTGGTAGGGCGCAGGCATCCGGTGATGGTCCTCCGGAACGTTCAAAACGCCAGCGGCAGTGAAACCTGCACCTTGGCTTTTTCCAGCCGCAACAGAAAAGCCTTGCGTGGCTGGCCGCCACCGTAGCCGGTCAGCGAGCCATCGGCACCAATCACCCGGTGGCAGGGGATGACGATGGCCAGGCGATTCTGCCCGTTGGCCAGGCCCACGGCGCGGCTGGCGCCAGGGCTGCCCAGGGCGGAGGCGACTGCACCGTAGCTGCGGGTTTCACCGTAGGGGATTGTCTGCAGTTCGGCCCAGACCCGGACCGCGAACGCACTGCCGGGCATGTGCAGCGGGACGTTGAACACCGTGAGTTTGCCGGCGAAATACTCCGCCAGTTCGGTTTCGATCTGTTGCAGATGAGCGTTGTGCCCCGGTGCGACCGTGTAGCCGTAGCGTTGCTGCAGTTCCTCCAGCTCTTTGGTCAGGGCCGGGCGGTCGAGAAATTCCAACAGCACCAGGCCTCGGCGCTCGGCCATTGCCAGCATTGGTCCCAGCGGCGTGGTCAGGCGAGTGAACAACAAGGGTTCACTCAGGCCGGCCCGGCCAGGCGTGATATGGAAGGATTTCACGAAGGCATCACGAAAACCGCTCAGGGATTCATAGCCGGAATCGAACGCCGCGTTGTCGATCGACGCGCCGTCCTTGATGCCGCCCAAGGCAATGCCCAGGCGCCGGGTGCGCAGGTAGGCGTGAAACGTCATGCCGAAATGCTGCTTGAACCAGCGGCGCAATGTCAGCGGTTCGATGCCTTGTTCCAGTAGCAGGGCGTCGGTCCAGCGCAGGTCGGGTTCGGCGTCCACGGCCTTGAGCAGCGCCAGGATCCAGTCCGGCGCAATGGCCGCGGCGTCCAGCGGCTTGCAGCGCAGGCAGGCTCGATAACCGGCGGACATGGCTTCGTCGGCGTGGGCAAAGAATTCCACGTTCTCCGGTTTCGGCTTGCGCGCGGTGCAACTGGGGCGACAGAAGATGCCGGTGGTCTTGACCGCAGTGAAAAACACCCCCTCATAGGCGGTGTCTCGTTCGAGCATGGCGCGGACCATCTCGGCGTGGGGCGGGAGCAGCGAGTCATGTAGGTTCATGTGGCAGAGCATAGAACCGCGTCCGGGACGACTCCACCGAAAAATCGACAGGGAATTTTCCTGTCATTTGGTCGGACGCTCACGAACAAAAATTGAACCTTTGAGTCTTAGAGGTTCACCCGCTGTTTTTGTCTTTCGGAGACATCATGTCCAAACATAAGAAAACCCTGATTGCCGTCGCTGTCTGTGCCTTGGCGTTCGGTGCCTCGGCATTGTTGCCTGCCGACCTGTCGCCAATCGGCTCGAGCTATGCCGCAGGCGGTGGCAATGGGGGCGGGGGTGGTAACGGCGGCGGAAACGGTGGCGGCAATGGCGGCGGCCACGGTGGTGGCATGGGGGGCGGCATTGGCGGTGGCCAGGGCCATGACAAGTCGGGCGATTCCAGCGGTCATGGCAAGGGACTGGCCAGCGACCACACCGGCACCCGCACCCGCGATCATGGCCTGAGCGGCAAGCACACCGGTACCACCCGCACCGATCGTGCCAGCAAGTCTTCCGTGACCTCAGCCATTGCCAAGGATCGTGATGCGCGCGGCCTGACCAAGGCGTCGGCAATTTCCACTGCCACGCCAGGCACTCACAACACCAAGGGCCTGACCAACGCGACCCGCTCTTCGATAAAGAACGACCGCTGATTGCTTGAAGGAAGCCGCGATGCCTGTTTGCAGGTATCGCGGCTTTTTTTCGTCTGCCAATCGGCCGTGGCGAAGGGTCAGTATTTCCAGAACACCGGCGTGAACAGCACCAGCACCGTCAGGATTTCCAATCGCCCCAGGAGCATGCCGATGGTCAGCAGCCATTTTGCCGAATCGGGCAAGGTCGAAAAATTGCCGGCCGGGCCGATGATATTGCCCAAGCCCGGGCCCACATTGCACACGGCAGTGGCTGCGCCGGTCAAGGCGGTCGTCCAGTCCAGGCCGATCAGCGCGAGGCCCAGGGCAATGGCGCCGATCGTGATGGTGAAGAAGAACGAGAAGGTCAGCAGCGAGCGAACGATTTCCTCGTCGATGGGGTGGTTGTTGTATTTCTTCTGGATCACCGCCCGGGGGTGGATCAGTTGCTTCAAGCTGCCCATCAGCAGGACCTTGGCGACCTGAAAGCGAAAAATCTTCAGGCCCCCGGCCGTAGACCCTGAACAACCGCCGACGAAGGTCAGGTAAAAGAACAGCAACAGGGCGAAACTGCCCCACAGCGTGTAGTCACCCAAGGCCACGCCCGTGGTGGTGACGACAGACGTGACGTTGACCGCTACGATACGGACCGCGTCCCACCAGCTGTTGTCGCTGTTCAGGCTCAGCCAGGTACCGACCACGAGCCAGGTGACCACCAGGAACCCGATGAAGCCCCTGACTTGCTGGTCCTTGAGCAAGGCGCGCCGGTGGCCTCGCAGCGTCGCTACGTACAGCGTGAAGGGCAGCGAGCCGGCCATCATGACGACCACCGACACCCAATGAACCGCCGGTTGCGGCCAGTGCGCCAGCGAAGCATCGGAGGTGGAGAAGCCGCCGGTGGAAATCAACGACATCGCATGGTTGATCGCTTCGAAGGGCGTCATGCCGGCCAGCCACAGCGCCAGGGTCGAGAGGGCGGTCAAGCCGACGTAGATCCACAGGATGTAGTTGGCCGCGACGTGAGAGCGCGGCGTGACTTTCTCCGACCAGTCCGATGATTCGGTCTGGAACAGCCGCATGCCGCCGACCCGCAGCAACGGCAGGACCGCCACGGCCATGCCGATAAAACCGATTCCGCCGAGCCAGTGCAACATCGAGCGCCAGATCAACAGGCCCGGAGACGCTGTATCCAGCCCGGTCAGGATGGTCGAGCCCGTGGTGGTGATGCCCGACATGGTCTCGAAGAAGGCATCGGTGTAGCTGATGTGCTGGATGAACACCATGGGCAGGGCGGCGAACGCGCAGACGAACACCCAACTGGCAGTGGTCAGCAGGTACATTTCCCGGGGGCGCATCTGGGCATGTTCCGGACGGCCACGGGCGACCAGTGCGATGCCGCAGACGAAGGTGATCAGGCTCGACCAGAGAAACGCCGACAAGTCATCGTTGCGGTCGTAGAACATCAGCGTGAACAGCGGAATCGCCATGCTGATCGCGAGGGTGATCAGGAAAATACCAAGGATGAAACCGATGAGACGCAGAACCGCAATTGACATGAGAAACGCCTGATCCAATGAGCCGCACAGTATCGATTTTGGTGAATCGCCTGCCGCGTAAAGTTTGCGTAAAAAAATGAGCGGTGGCGCTCGATGACAAGGCAGTTTTCTTCAATACCCCCGGAGCAGGCCCGTTTACCTTTGGGTCTCTTTCCTGAACTGAAGAAGATTATGTGATGAGCTTGATATTTTCCATGGCAACCTTCGCGCTGGTGGCTTCCATTACCCCAGGGCCGGTCAATATCGTGGCCCTCAGCGCCGGGGCCCGCTATGGGGTTCGCGCCACCTTGCGTCATGTCGCTGGTGCGACCCTGGGGTTTGTCCTGCTGCTGGTCTTGATGGGGTTGGGGTTGCACGAGGTGTTGCAGCGCTGGCCGGGGCTGACCCGCGTGGTGCAACTGGCGGGCGTGGCGTTCCTGTTGTACATGGCCTGGAAACTGGCGATGGACAACGGCGCGCTGGGGGACCGGGACGAGGGGCGCGCGCCGTCGATGTTCCATGGCGCGCTGATGCAATGGCTCAACCCCAAGGCCTGGCTGGCCTGCGTCGCGGGGATGGGCGCTTTTGTGGCCGATGGCGAGGCATCGCTGGTGTGGCAGTTCGCGGCGATTTACCTGGTGATCTGTTACCTGTCCGTGGGCTGCTGGGCGTACGCCGGCAGCTTCCTGCGTACTTGGCTGGGGAATCCGGCGACCATGCGCCTGTTCAATCGGGCGATGGCGGCGTTGCTGGTGGCGAGTGCGGTGTATCTGGTGTTGCCTTGAGCCGGCGGTGACAGCATCCGCACTTGTTGTGGCGAGGGAGCTTGCTCCCGCTCGACTGCGTAGCAGTCGCCCAGAATCGAGGGCTACTGCGTAGCCCAGCGGGAGCAAGCTCCCTCGCCACGGGGAATGGGCTGCATCAGCCGCGATACTGCCCGGGCGTTGCCGCCAGGTGTTGCTTGAAGGCGCGCTGGAAATGCGCCTGGTCGGCAAACCCACTCTCCAGCGCCACGTCGGCGATCAACTTGCCCTCGCGCAATTGGCGACGGGCGAACTGGATTCGCCGGTTGATCAGGAAGGCATGGGGCGTCATGCCGTAGTGACGTTTGAACGCCCGGCTCAAATAGGATGGGGAAAGCTGGGCGAAGGCGCAGATGTCTTCAAGCTTGAGGGCTTCGGTGCAATGATCATGAATGAACTGCGCGGCCCGCATCAGCGCCGGATGACTGCCCCGATCCGGGCGTCCCGCCGGGTTGAGCCGATGCTGCAGGTCAGTGAAAAACGCCATGGCGGCGCCTGTCTTTTCATCGGCATCGATCTGCTCGTCCACCAATACTTCGTAAAGCGCGCACAGGCCGGAATAGAGCACGACGTCCCGGCTGTGCGTCGTGTCGAATGCCTGGAAGTCCAACGTCGGATCAAAGCCGATCCGCCGTTGCAGGTCCCGCAGCCACTGCGTGTCGACATACAGCATCACGTAGGACCAGGGTTGATCGTTGATCGGGTTGCAGGCGTGGACATCGCCCGGGTTCATCAGCACCACCGTGCCGCTCTGGACCTGGAAGCGCGACTGTTCGTGCAGATAGGTACTGCGTCCGCCCGTGATCGCGCCAATGGAAAAATGGTCGTGGGCGTGGCGCGAATAACAGACCTTGCGGCCATCGGCGATGGATCGGGCTTCGATAAAGGGCAGCGCCGCGTCGCGCCAGAAGCGTGGGGCGGCGTCGTGGTTGGCGGGCTTCATCGATGTGTGTCCTGTTTTTTTTGGCTGCTTGAGTGTATTCGCCTGTGCCGCAAAATGCCCGTTCGAGTTCGGCACGGGCCTGGACTAGAATGCAAGGACTCTCGCCAACGGAGTTTCCGATGCTTGCGCCCGGCAAACCTGACAACGAAGCCGTCCGGCTGAAAAACCTGCAATCGCTGAAGTTGCTCGATACCGCCCCCGAGGAGCGGTTTGACCGACTCACCCGTCTCGCCCGGCGCCTGTTCAACGTGCCTTTTGCCCTGGTTTCACTGGTGGATGCCAACCGGCAATGGTTCAAGTCCAGCGCCGGCCTGGATGCCAGTGAAACCCCGCGAGAGATATCCTTCTGCGGGCACGCCATTCTGCAAGACGAGATCCTGGAGATTTGCGACGCGGAGCAGGATGAGCGGTTCCATGACAATCCGCTGGTTACGGACCAGCCCGGCATCCGCTTCTATGCAGGCCACCCCTTGGACCTGGGCGATGGCAGCAAGATGGGCACCTTGTGCCTGCTGGACACCAAGCCGCGCAAGCTCAATGACGAAGAGCGCGAGCTGCTGCGGGATCTGGCGAGCATGGCCGAGCAGGAATTGATCGCCGTGCAGATGGCCAGCATGGATGAACTGACGCTGTTGTCGAATCGGCGCGGCTTCAAGACGTTGGCCCAGCATGCGCTGAACGTATGCGATCGGCTTTCACGACCGGCCACGCTGCTGTTTTTTGATCTCAACGATTTCAAACCCATCAACGATCGCTTCGGGCATGCCGAGGGCGATTGCGCGCTGAAAACCTTTGCCGACGTGCTGCGTATCGCCTTCCGCGAAAGTGACGTGATCGGCCGTCTGGGCGGTGATGAGTTCGTGGCGTTGCTTACTGGCTCCTCCCATGTCGAGACGACTGCGATCATGGCGCGGCTCGGGGAAATTCTCGACGAGCGCAACGCGACTTTGAAGCGCGGCTACGACATCGGTTTCAGCGTTGGCCAGATCGAATACGACCCCGAGCGGCATGCATCGATCGACAGCCTGCTGGCGGAGGCGGATGCGGCGATGTACCGGCAGAAGCAGGCACAGCGCCGATAGCCCTGGCCACAGTACCCTGTGGGAGCGAGCTTGCTCGCGAAAGCGGTGGGTCAGTTGGCGCTCATCACCATTGGCTGATCCGCCGCAATCGCGAGCAAGCCCGCTCCCACAAGTATTGTGCAGGGCAAAAAAACGCCGCTTGTCCTTTCCTGGGCAAGCGGCGTTTTTCTGCAACCTGAAGATCAATTATAGGCGCTAAATCCAAGGGGGCATTTGCAACGGAAATCTTGACTCATTTCAAAGACCGCAACGTAGGACGGCGAGTTTTGCGCAACGTGCCAATTTGATAATAGGTGCAACGCTATAAATATGTACCGCACGATGGGCACGGGAAATATGCAAGATGGGTTTTGCATCCGGTAATGCTGAGTCACAACCGCAGCGTTACGCCTATTTGAAAAATACTGAACAACTGGCAGTCGAGCAGGAATTTTCTGGAGGTATTTTTACCCCTTTCAGGGCTATTGGTCATTGGCTGCTGGGGAAGGGCAAACCTGTCAGCGTTCGACTCGACAGAACTGGGATCAGCCCAGCGCCGAACAAAATTCCTGACTTGATGGCGATTATCAACACGGCTGGAATTGGCGTAACCACCGTTAATCTAAGGGTTCCCTACTCCACGGCTCAGGACTCGAACATCGCGAGAATATATCTTGGAAATATCACGCTTCAAATTACCGGTGAGGTAATCCGCAATACATCGGGTAGCCTGAAATTTGCCGGTACCGCCAAGGCTTTTTCGGATCGCTATGACGCCAATGCCAGCAACCATCGTGCGATATTTGACGAGGGCGCGACCAGCGCACTGCGTCAAGTGGGGCGAGTGGCCCGAGCACAGGATTACGAGATACGGATTACGGGTGAACTCCCCATCAATTTTTCAAGGTAACCCACTATGATTCGCAGAGAGAAGAGGTTGGTAGCGGCTGTTATTAGCATTCTGGCAGCCTGTGCAATGCTGTTTTTCTTTCCGTCAGACAGTGTGGTGGAGAATCCTGGAAATCCCAATGACACCTATGGGTTGCCCCCTGTTTCGATCTATTTGGTCGTACTGATCATACTGGCCGTGACATCAGTGGCTCTGACGGGATTAGGTAGTGTTGCGCGTAAGCTTCTCAAGCACGGCTCGTTCAGACTGCATATAGGTCTGTATGTATTTTCCAATGCTCCGTTTGTTTTAACGTCCCTTCTGGGGATGTTGGTTTCAGTGGCCTATATGTATGACAGCATTTCGGGAGTACTGGCGGCGTTATTGTTTCTACTCTCTTTCGTCGGGGTGTTGTTAGCCATTCCACACAAGGCAAACTAAAAACGCCGCTTGTCCTTCCCAGGGCAAGCGGCGTTTTTGTTGAATCGCGAAGATTACTCTTCGATATTACCCATGGCGGTGGTGTTGAAGCCGCCGTCCACGTACATGATTTCACCGCTGATGCCCGACGCGAGGTCCGAGCACAGGAAGGCGCCGGCGTTGCCGACTTCTTCGATGGTGACGTTGCGACGCAGCGGGGTTTGCGCTTCGTTGGCGGCCAGCATCTTGCGGAAGTTCTTGATGCCGGAGGCGGCGAGGGTGCGGATCGGGCCAGCCGATACGCAGTTTACGCGGGTGCCATCCGGGCCCAGGGAGCCGGCCAGGTAGCGAACGCCGGCTTCCAGGGAAGCCTTGGCCATGCCCATGACGTTGTAGTTCGGCATGGTGCGCTCGGCGCCCAGGTACGACAGGGTCAGCAGGCTGCCGTTGCGGCCTTTCATCATTTCGCGACCGGCCTTGGCCAGCGCCACGAAGCTATAGGCGCTGATGTCGTGGGCGATGCGGAAACCTTCACGGGTGGTGGCTTCGGTGAAGTCGCCGTCCAACTGGTCGCCCGGGGCGAAGCCGACGGAGTGCACGATGCAGTCCAGGCCGTCCCACTTCTTGCTCAGTTCTTCGAAGACCTTGGCGATTTCTTCATCGCTGGCCACGTCGCACGGGAAGCACAGCTCAGGGCTCGAACCCCAGCCTTGCGCGAACTCTTCGACACGACCCTTGAGTTTGTCGTTCTGATAAGTGAAGGCAAGCTCAGCGCCCTCGCGATGCATGGCGGCAGCGATGCCGGATGCGATGGACAGCTTGCTGGCGACACCGACGATCAGTACGCGCTTACCGGCGAGAAAACCCATGTGTTGCTCCTCTTTCAGGTTATTCGGCAGTTGTTGGGGCCAGGAAGGCGGCCTCCAGCAACTGCTGTGTATAGGGGTGTTGCGGCGCGGCGAATATGCTGCGGGCATCACCTTGTTCGACCACTTGGCCATGCTTGACCACCATCAACTGGTGGCTCAGCGCTTTGACGACAGCCAGGTCATGGCTGATAAACAGGTACGTCAGGTTGTACTTGGTTTGCAGCGACCGCAACAGCTCCACCACTTGGCGTTGCACGGTACGGTCCAGGGCCGACGTCGGTTCATCCAATAGAATCAACGCCGGCTTGAGCACCAGGGCCCGGGCAATGGCGATACGCTGCCGTTGCCCTCCGGAAAATTCATGGGGGTAGCGGTTCCGGGTTTCCGGGTCCAGGCCTACCTCCTTCAATACCGCGATTATCGCTTGTTCCTGTTCGGCCGGGGTGCCGATCTTATGGATCCGCAACCCTTCGCCGACGATCTGGCTCACACACATCCGTGGGCTCAGGCTGCCGAACGGGTCCTGGAACACCACTTGCATTTCCCGGCGCAGCGGCCGGACCTGCTGTTGCGTCAGGCTGTCCAGATCCTTGCCTTCGAAGCGGATCCCACCCTGGCTGCCGATCAACCGCAGGATCGCCAGGCCCAAGGTGGACTTGCCGGAACCGCTTTCGCCAACGATGCCCAGGGTCTGGCCCTGGGGCAGGTTGAAGCGGATGCCGTCCACGGCCTTGATGTAATCGACCGTGCGCTTGAACAGGCCTTTCTTGATCGGAAACCAGACTTTCAAGTCCTCGACCTGCAACAGCGGCGGGCCGACGATGTTGTCTGCCGGGTTGCCGCTGGGCTCGGCGGCCAGCAATTCCCGAGTGTACGGATGTTGCGGCGCGCGGAACAACTCTACGCACGATGCCTGTTCGACGATGCAACCGCGCTGCATGACACATACCCGATGCGCAATTCTTCGCACCAGGTTCAAATCGTGGCTGATCAGCAGCAGCGACATGCCCAGCCGCGCCTGCAAATCCTTGAGCAGGTCGAGGATTTTCAGCTGCACGGTGACGTCCAGTGCCGTGGTCGGTTCGTCGGCGATCAACAGTTCCGGCTCGTTGGCCAGGGCCATGGCGATCATCACCCGTTGCCGCTGGCCACCGGACAGCTCATGGGGCAGGGCCTTGAGGCGCTTGTGAGGTTCGGGAATCCCGACCAGCTCCAACAGCTCCAGCGTCCGCCGAGTGGCGACTTTGCCGGTCAGGCCCTTGTGGATGCCGAGCACCTCATTGATCTGTTTTTCAATGGAATGCAGCGGATTAAGGGAGGTCATCGGTTCCTGGAAAATCATCGCGATCCGGTTGCCGCGGATGTGGCGGATGGTTTTTTCCTTCAGGCCCAGCATGTTCTGGCCGGCGTACTGGATGGTTCCGGTGGGATGATGGGCCAGCGGATAGGGCAGCAGACGCAGGATCGAGTGGGCCGTCACGGACTTGCCGGAGCCGCTTTCGCCCACCAGGGCCAGGGTTTCGCCGCGCTTGATGTCGAAGCTGACGCCCTCGACCACCCGCTGGCGGCGTTCGCCGACGATGAATTCCACCGCCAGGTCGCGCACTTCGATCAGATTGTCCTGGTTCATATCACTTCCTCGGATCGAAGGCATCGCGAGCGGACTCGCCGATGAACACCAGCAGGCTCAGCATGACCGCCAGCACGGCAAACGCGCTGATGCCCAGCCACGGCGCCTGGAGGTTGGACTTGCCCTGGGCCACCAGCTCGCCCAGGGAGGGCGCGCCCGCCGGCAGGCCGAAACCGAGGAAATCCAGGGCGGTGAGGGTGCCAATGGCGCCAGTGAGGATGAACGGCATGAACGTCATGGTCGAGACCATGGCATTGGGCAGGATGTGGCGGAACATGATCGCACCGTTCTGCATGCCCAGCGCCCGCGCGGCGCGCACGTATTCCAGGTTGCGCCCGCGCAGGAACTCGGCGCGGACCACGTCCACCAGGCTCATCCAGGAAAACAGCAGCATGATGCCCAGCAGCCACCAGAAATTGGGCTGGACGAAACTGGCGAGGATGATCAGCAGGTACAGCACCGGCAACCCGGACCAGATCTCCAGGAAACGCTGGCCGGCGAGGTCTACCCAGCCGCCATAGAACCCCTGCAGGGCGCCGGCGATCACGCCGATGATCGAGCTGAGCACTGTCAACGTCAGGGCGAACAAAACCGAAATGCGGAAGCCATAGATGACTCGCGCCAGCACATCGCGGCCCTGGTCGTCGGTGCCGAGCCAGTTCACCGAGGACGGCGGCGCCGGGGCCGGGACTTTCAAGTCGTAGTTGATGCTCTGGTAGCTGAACGGAATCGGCGCCCACACCACCCATGCATCCTTGGCAGCGAGTAACTCACGGATGTATGGGCTCTTGTAGTTGGCCTCCAGCGGGAACTCGCCGCCGAAAGTGGTCTCGGGGTAGCGCTTGAGGGCCGGGAAGTACCAGCCGTCGTCGTAATGCACCACCAGCGGCTTGTCGTTGGCGATCAGCTCGGCGCCCAGGCTCAGCCCGAACAGGATCAGGAACAACCACAACGACCACCAGCCACGCTTGTTGGCCTTGAACAGTTCGAAACGACGGCGATTGAGGGGAGACAGGTTCATCTCAATGCTCCCGGCTTTCGAAGTCGATGCGCGGATCGACAAGGGTGTAGGTCAGGTCGCCGATCAGCTTCACCACCAGCCCCAGCAGGGTGAAGATGAACAGGGTGCCAAACACCACCGGGTAATCGCGGTTGATGGCCGCTTCGAAACTCATCAGGCCGAGGCCGTCGAGGGAGAAGATCACTTCCACCAGAAGCGAGCCGGTAAAGAAAATCCCGATGAACGCCGAGGGGAACCCGGCGATCACCAGCAGCATTGCGTTGCGAAACACATGGCCGTACAGCACGCGGTTGCGCGTCAAGCCCTTGGCCTTGGCGGTGACCACGTACTGTTTGTTGATTTCGTCGAGGAAGCTGTTCTTGGTCAGCAAGGTCATGGTCGCGAAGTTACCGATCACCAGGGCTGTCACCGGCAGCGCCAGGTGCCAGAAATAGTCGAGGATCTTGCCGCCGAGGGTCAGCTCGTCGAAATTGTTGGAGGTCAGTCCTCGCAGGGGAAACCAGTCGAAATAGCTTCCCCCGGCAAACACCACGATCAGCAGGATGGCGAACAGGAACGATGGGATGGCGTAGCCGACAATGATCGCCGAGCTAGTCCACACATCAAAATGACTGCCGTGGCGCGTCGCCTTGGCGATCCCCAGCGGAATCGACACCAGGTACATGATCAGCGTGCTCCACAGCCCGAGGGAGATGGACACCGGCATCTTTTCCTTGATCAGGTCGATGACTTTGGCGTCGCGGAAGAAACTGTCGCCGAAATCCAGGTGGGCGTAATTCTTGATCATGATCCACAGGCGTTCGGGGGCCGACTTGTCGAAGCCGTACATACGTTCGATTTCCTTGACCAGCGCCGGATCCAGGCCCTGGGCGCCACGGTAGGAGGAACCGGCCACCGACACTTCGGCGCCGCCGCCAGCGATTCGGCTGGTGGCGCCTTCGAAGCCTTCGAGCTTGGCGATCATCTGCTCGACCGGCCCGCCGGGCGCGGCCTGGATGATCACGAAGTTGATCAACAGAATGCCGAACAGGGTCGGGATGATCAGCAACAGTCGCCGAAAAATGTAAGCCAGCATTTCGTTACTCCACGCTCGCAGGGGCGGCGATTTGCTGCTCGATGACCTGCTTCTCTACTTCATCGGCCGGCTTGACCTCCGGCTTGACCCACCAGGTGGTCGTGCCGATGTCGTAGGTCGGCGTGATTTTCGGATGACCAATGTGGTTCCAGTAGGCGACGCGCCACGTCTTGATGTGCCAGTTGGGAATCACGTAGTAGCCCCACTGCAGCACCCGGTCGAGTGCCCGGGCGTTTGCCACCAGGCTCTTGCGCGAGTCGGCGTTGATCAACTGTTCCACCAATTGGTCGACGGCTGGGTCTTTCAGGCCCATGGTGTTGCGGCTGCCTGGCTTGTCGGCCGCGGCAGACATCCAGAATTCGCGCTGTTCATTACCCGGCGAACTGGATTGCGGAAAGCTGCCCACCACCAGGTCGAAATCCCGGGAGCGTACACGGTTGATGTACTGGGATACATCGACGCGGCGGATCACCAGTTCGATGCCCAAGTCACTCAGGTTGCGCTTGAACGGCAGCAAGACCCGCTCGAAGTCGGTTTGAGCCAGCAAAAATTCGAGCACCACCGGTTTGCCTTGGGCATCGACCATCTTGTCGTCGACGATGCGCCAGCCGGCTTCTTGCAGCAGTTGATAGGCCTTGCGCTGTTGGTCGCGGATCATACCGCTGCCGTCGCAGATCGGAGCCTGGAAGGCTTCAGTGAACACCTGCTCGGGAATCTTGCCGCGCAGGGGTTCGAGAATCTTCAGTTCATCTTCGCCAGGCAGGCCGGTGGCGGCCATCTCAGAATTTTCGAAATAACTGCGGGTGCGGGCGTAGGCACCGTTGAACAGTTGCTTGTTGGTCCATTCGAAGTCAAACAGCAGGCTCAGGGCCTTGCGCACTCGTATGTCCTGGAAGACCGGCCGGCGCAGGTTGTAAATAAAACCCTGCATGCCGGTAGGATTGCCGTTGGGGATCTGTTCCTTGATCAGCCGGCCTTCGGTCACGGCCGGGATGTTGTAGGCGTTGGCCCAGTTCTTGGCAGTCATTTCCAGCCAGTAATCGAACTGCCCGGCTTTCAACGCCTCGACTGCCACGGTGTTGTCGCGGTAGTAGTCGGTGACCAGCACATCGAAATTGTAGAAGCCGCGATTGACCGGCAAGTCCTTGCCCCAGTAATCCTTGACCCGCTCGTAGCGGATCGAGCGTCCGGCCTTCACTTCGGCGACCTTGTACGGGCCGCTGCCCAGGGGGATTTCCAGGTTGCCCTTGCTGAAGTCGCGGCTGGCCCACCAATGCTTGGGCAATACCGGCAATTGGCCGAGGATCAACGGCAATTCCCGGTTGTTGGTGTGCTTGAACTTGAACAGCACCTTGAGTGGGTCTTCGGCGATGACTTCGGCGACGTCGTTGTAATAGCCACGGAACATCGGCGCGCCGTCCTTGGTCAACGTCTGGAAGCTGAACACCACGTCTTCGGCGCGCATCGGATGGCCGTCGTTGAAGCGGGCTTCGGGGCGCAGGTAGAAACGTACCCAAGCGTTATCCGGGGCTTTCTCGATTTTTTCGGCGACCAGGCCATATTCAGTGAAGGGTTCGTCCAGGCCCTGCTTGGCCAGGGTGTCGTAGATCAGGCCGATGTCATCGGCCGGCACGCCTTTGCTGATGAACGGATTGAGGCTGTCGAAGCCGCCAAAGCCGCCCTGGCGGAACACGCCGCCCTTGGGTGCGTCCGGGTTGACGTAGTCGAAATGCTTGAAGTTGGCCGGGTACTTGGGAGGCTCGTTGTACAAGGTCACGGCGTGCTGCGGCGCGGCACAGGCCAACCCGGCGAATAGCAGGCTGCTGGCCTGCAGGAGCAGGGCGCGTAAAGGCTTCATTGATCTTTCTCCGAAGATTTCAGCCACCAGGCGCTCAAGCCCAAGGTATAGGGCGGCGTGGTGACGAAGGCGAACCGGTTGCGGTACGCCAGGCGATGATAATTGATATACCAGTTGGGAATGCAGTAATGCTGCCAGAGCAGCACGCGATCCAGGGCCTTGCCCGCCGCGACTTGTTCATCGCGGGTCTGGGCGGCGAGAAGCTTTTCCAGCAGGTGATCGACGACGGGGTTGGCGATGCCCGCATAGTTCTTGCTGCCCTTGATCCCGACCTGGCTGGAGTGAAAATACTGCCACTGCTCGAGGCCCGGGCTGAGCGTCTGGTTCAGGGTCAGCAGGATCATGTCGAAATCGAACTGGTCCAGGCGCTGCTTGTACTGGGCCCGATCCACCGTGCGCAGCCGGGCCTGGATGCCGACGCTGGCGAGGTTCTCGACGTAGGGTTGCAGGATGCGCTCCAGGTTCGGGTTCACCAGCAGGATCTCGAAGCGCAGGGGCTGGCCGTCGGCGTTCAGCAGGCGTTGGCCGTCGAGGGTCCATCCGGCCTCCTTCAGCAGGCCGAGGGCCTTGCGCAAGGTTTCCCGGGGAATACCGCGTCCGTCCGTCTGGGGCAGGCTGAACGGTTCGGTCAGCAAACGCAGCGGCAGCTGTTCGCGATACGGCTTGAGCAGCAGCCATTCGTGACCCACGGGCAGGCCGGTGGCGGAGAACTCGCTGTTGGGGTAGTAGCTGAGGGTACGCTTGTAGGCGCCACTGAACAGGGTGCGGTTGGTCCACTCGAAATCGAACATCAGCCCCAGCGCTTCGCGCACCTTGACCTCGGCGAAGGTGTTGCGCCGGGTGTTCATGAACAGGCCTTGGGTCTGGGTCGGAATCTGATGGGGAATCTGCGCCTTGATCACCTCGCCACGGTCCACCGCCGGGAAGTTGTAGCCGTTGGCCCAGTTCTTGGCCTGGTGCTCGATGTAGATGTCGAATTCGCCGGCCTTGAAGGCTTCGAAGGCGACGTCGCTGTCGCGGTAGAACTCGACTTCCATTCGATCGAAATTGTACTTGCCGCGATTGACCGGCAGATCCTTGCCCCAGTAATCCTTGACCCGCTCGAACACCAACTGGCGGCCTGGCTGCACTTTGGTGATGCGGTAAGGGCCACTGCCCAAGGGCGGATCGAAGGTGGTGGCCTTGAAATCGCGGTCTTTCCAGTAGTGCTGCGGCAACACCGGCAGTTCGCCCAGGCGCAAGATCAGCAGCGGATTGCCCGAGCGCTTGAACACAAAACGGATTTTCAGTGGGCTGAGGACGTCGACTCGCAGCACTTCCTGGAGATTGGTCCGGTATTGCGGATGGCCGTCCTTGAGCAGCGTCCGGTAGGAGAACGCCACGTCATAGGCGGTGATCGGCACACCGTCGTGAAAGCGCGCCTCGGGCCGCAGGTTGAACACCACCCAACTGCGGTCCTCGCTGTACTCCACGGATTGGGCGATCAGGCCGTAGCTTGACGTCGGTTCGTCACCGGATGGCGCGTACTGGCCGGTGCCGACCATCAACGGTTCGTTCAGCTCGTTGATGCCGTATTGCAGGAAGTTCGGCGTGGAAACCGGGCTGCTGCCCTTGAAGGTGTAGGGATTGAGGGTGTCGAAGGTGCCGAACGCCATGATCCGCAAGGTGCCGCCCTTGGGCGCTTGCGGGTTGACCCAGTCGAAGTGGGTGAACCTGGCCGGGTACTTGAGCGTGCCGAACTGCGCATAGCCATGGCTTTCGCTGATGGTGGCGCCGGCGGGGGAGCTCAAGGCCAGGCTGATCAGGAGCAGGAGGAGGGGACGTATCAAGTCTGGGATCCGATCCAGGCGGCTTGGGCTGTTATGGGCTGTACAGTAACAGCTTGTATCGGCAGGAAAAAGGCGGTGGGGCTTCTGTAGGCAGTGATACCTACTGGGCAGAAGGCAGTTGTGGCGAGGGGATTTAGCGAAACGTCGCACCGCCCCGCTGGGGCGCGAAGCGCCCCTAAAACCTGACAACCCGGTGTATCAGATAGATCCAGGGGGCTGCTTCGCAGCCCAGCGGGGATAAATCCCCTCGCCACAACAAGCCCCTTGCTACAAGAACCCCGGTGTCAGTGAGGGGAATAGACCGTCAGCATCTGCCCAGGCTTGAGTGCCTTGCCCATGCTGGGATTCCAGCGTTTGAGGTGCTGCATTTCGACGTTGAAGCGCTTGGCGACGACATACAGCGAGTCACCCTGCTTGACCTTGTATTGGGTCTGCTTCTTTTGTTCCTTGCCCTTGGCGGCCACGACGGTGTTGATGCGCTTGCCGCCGGCCTTGGTGGCCTTGACGTCCTGCATCACCAGGGTCTGCCCAACCTTGAGCTTGTTGCCGCTGAGCTTGTTCCAGCGTTGCAGGTCCTTGGTCTCGACGTTGTTGGCCTTGGCGATCTGGGCCAGGTTGTCGCCGCGCTTGACGCGGTAGGTGCGCCTTGCGCCTTCCACTTCGCTGTCATCGGCGGTCTCGAAGACCGGCTTGAGCGAGCGTGGACTGATCAATTCTTCCGGGCGCATGGTCGACAGGCTGGCTGTCAGCAGTTGCGCCTTGGAGGTCGGGACGAGCAGGTGCTGCGGGCCGTCGATGGTGGTGCGTTGCTTGAAGGCCGGGTTGAGCTGGAACAGCTCGTCTTCGTCGATGTTGGCGACTGCCGCGACCTTGGACAGGTCCATGCGCTGGTTGATCTCGACGACCTGGAAGTAGGGTTCGTTGGCGATCGGGTTGAGGTTCACGCCATACGCATCGGGGGCCATCACGACCTGGGACAGCGCCAGCAGCTTGGGCACGTAGGCCTGGGTTTCGCTGGGCAGCGGCAGGTTCCAGTAGTCGGTGGGCAGGCCAAGCTTCTCGTTGCGTTCGATGGCCCGGCTGACCGTGCCTTCGCCTGCGTTGTAGGCCGCCAGCGCGAGCAACCAGTCGCCGTTGAACATGTCGTGCAGGCGCGTCAGGTAGTCCATGGCGGCCGTGGTGGACGCGGTGATGTCGCGGCGCCCATCGTAGAAGCGGGTCTGGCGCAGGTTGAAATAACGGCCGGTGGACGGGATGAATTGCCACAGACCCACCGCGTTGGCCCGTGAGTAGGCCATGGGGTTGTAGGCGCTTTCGATTACTGGCAGCAGCGCCAGCTCCAGCGGCATGTTGCGTTCTTCGAGACGCTCGACGATGTAATGGATGTACAGGCTGCCGCGCTCGCCGGCGTTTTCCAGGAAGGACGGGTTGCTGGCAAACCACAGGCGCTGCTGCTCGATGCGCGGGTTGACGCCGGCGGTTTCCTGGAGCTGGAAGCCCTGGCGCATGCGCTCCCAGACGTCCTGGGGCACCTGGGGGGTGGGCTTTTCCGTGAGCCATACGGGCTTCTGCTTGGCCCGCGCGGCGACATTCGGCTTATGCGCAGCATCGGTCTGCGGCATCTGGCCGCTGCTCTGACAGCCCGCCAGCGTGGCGGACACAGCCACCGCGATGGCTTGAGCCAAGCGGGTCAATGTGTCTGACTGGACGGACCTACGGATAGATGACGACATTGGCTGGAAGTAAGTTCCGGGCAAAAATGTCGGCCGATTCTAGGAAGCGCACCCCAACAGGTCAACCATTCAGAATTTTTGTATCAATCGATAGCTGCCTTAGAACTTATCTTTCCAGGCCCTCAAGGCTGCAAAAACCTCACTCGGCGTCTGGTTTCGCTGGCCGTTCCGTTCGTCTGCTTTTTGTTTAACGGATGTTTCAGCCGTGCGCAAAAATGGATTGGTGAGTTTTTCCAGCGCCAGGGTCGAAGGTAGGGTCATGACGCCCTGGTTGCGTTGCTCGACGACTTTTTCCAGGCGGGCGGCGACGTCCGGATTGCCCGGCTCGACTGCGGCGGCAAACTTCAGGTTGCTCAGGGTATATTCATGGGTGCAATAGACGAGGGTGTCCTCAGGCAGCGCGGCGAGCCGGCTCAGGGAATGGTGCATTTGCTCGGGCGTGCCCTCGAAGAGCCGGCCGCAGCCGGCGGCGAACAACGTGTCGCCGCAGAACAGCAGGCCGCGGTGGTAATAGGCGATATGGCCCAGCGTGTGCCCTGGCACGGCATGGACATCGAAGTCCAGGCCGAGCACAGTGATCTTCGCGTTGTCGCCCAGGGCGATGTCCCGCGCCGGGATGTTTTCGCTGGCCGGGCCGTAGACCGTGGCGTTCGTTGCGCTTTTCAGCGATTCGACACCGCCGACATGATCATGATGGTGGTGGGTGACCAGGATGTCGCTCAGGGTCCATCCGGGATGGGCGTCGAGCCAGGCCCGTACGGGCGCGGCATCGCCGGGATCGACCACGGCGCAGCGTTGGGTCGAGTGGTCCTGTAACAACCAGATGTAGTTATCGGTAAACGCGGGCAGGGCACTGATCTGTATCATCGTGGAATTCGCCAAGCTTGAAACAAAGGCGCATCTTAGAACTTCCTGGCGCGTTGGAGAATGCAATGACCGATGAAGCGTTCGCTCAGGCTGATCCTGACTGGCTGGCATTGATCAGCTCCGCCCGTGAATGGCTGTCCGGCCCTGTCGGGCAATTTTTGCTGGAAGAAGAGCGGCGCATGCTCGAAGACGAGCTGGGCCGGTTCTTTGGTGGCTACCTGGTGCATTACGGCCCTTCGGCGCAAACGCCGCCGTCGGCACCGCAGGTCCAGCGCAATGTGCGCCTGGGCGCGCCGTTGCCCGGCGTGGAGATCGTCTGCGAGGAGCAGGCCTGGCCGCTGAGCGAGCATGCCGCCGACGTGGTGGTCATGCAGCATGGCCTGGATTTCTGCCTGTCGCCCCATGGCTTGCTGCGAGAAGCCGCCAGCAGCGTGCGCCCCGGCGGGCATCTGTTGATCCTCGGCATCAATCCCTGGAGCAGTTGGGGGCTGCGCCACGTGTTCGCCAGCGACGCGTTGCGCCAGGCCCGTTGCATCTCGGCCTCGCGGGTCGGTGACTGGCTCAACCTGCTGGGCTTTGCGCTGGAGAAACGCCGCTTCGGGTGCTATCGTCCGCCGCTTGCGTCACCCAAGTGGCAGGCCCGCCTGGCCGGCTGGGAGCGCAGGGCCGGTGGCTGGCAGCTGTCCGGCGGCGGTTTTTATCTGTTGGTGGCGCGCAAGATCGCAGTCGGGTTGCGCCCGGTGCGCCAGGCGCGACGCGAGCCGATGGGCAAGCTGATTCCCCTGCCAATGGCCAAGGTCAATCGCCGCCACATCGAGCCGTGACCCTTTTCCGCTGGTTCTGGCCTGCATCCGGTTGCGAGTGCTGAACGCGCCCCGGCCGGCAGGTCTTTGTATTTTTTCTGGATAGATTGGCATGAGCGATAGCGTAGAACTCTTCACCGATGGCGCCTGCAAGGGCAACCCTGGTCCGGGCGGCTGGGGGGCCTTGCTGGTGTGCAAAGGCGTTGAAAAGGAGCTCTGGGGCGGCGAAGCCAACACCACCAACAACCGTATGGAGCTGATGGGCGCCATCCGGGGCCTCGAAGAGCTCAAGCGTCCCTGCGATGTGCTGCTGGTGACCGACTCGCAATACGTGATGAAAGGCATCAACGAGTGGATGGCCAACTGGAAGAAACGCGGCTGGAAGACGGCGGCGAAGGAACCGGTAAAAAACGCCGACCTGTGGAAACTGCTGGACGAGCAGGTCAATCGCCACAACGTCACCTGGAAATGGGTGCGCGGACATATCGGCCATCACGGCAACGAGCGGGCTGACCAGTTGGCCAACCGTGGGGTGGATGAGGTGCGGGGCTACAAGCAGGCTTGATCCGGTCTTCTCAGTCTGGTCTGGATTAAACTGTGGCGAGGGGATTTATCCCCGCTGGGGCGCGAAGCGGCCCTAAAACTTGAAAACTCGGTGTATCAGATAGATCAGGGGGCCGCTTCGCAGCCCAGCGGGGATAAATCCCCTCGCCACAAAAGCAGTCTCCGGCTAATCCTTCGCGTGGGCGTGTTAAGATCCGCGCTTTTGCAAGACTGCCCGTTGAGAGCTGAACACTGATGGCCAACAGATCTGTAGTACTGGATACCGAAACCACCGGCATGCCGGTGACCGACGGTCACCGGATTATCGAAATCGGCTGTGTCGAGTTGATCGGTCGGCGCCTGACCGGTCGCCATTTCCACGTTTACCTCCAACCGGACCGCGAAAGCGATGAGGGCGCCATCGGCGTCCACGGCATCACCAACGAATTCCTGGTGGGCAAGCCGCGTTTCGCCGAAGTGGCCGATGAGTTCTTCGAGTTCATCCAGGGCGCGCAGCTGATCATCCACAACGCGGCGTTCGACGTCGGGTTCATCAATAACGAATTCGCCCTGATGGGCCAGCATGACCGGGCCGATATCACCCGGCATTGCACCATCCTCGACACACTGATGATGGCCCGGGAACGGCACCCGGGACAGCGCAACAGCCTCGATGCCTTGTGCAAGCGCTACGGCGTCGACAACTCCGGTCGTGAATTGCACGGCGCCTTGCTCGACTCCGAGATTCTCGCCGACGTCTACCTGACCATGACCGGCGGCCAGACCAGCCTGTCCCTGGCGGGCAATGCCTCGGACGGCAACGGTACCGGTGAAGGGTCCGGCAACCAGGCCACGGAAATCCGTCGTCTGCCGGCAGACCGCAAGCCCGCCCGGATCATTCGCGCCAGCGAAAGCGACCTGGCCGAACATGCCGCACGTCTGGAAGCCATCGCCAAATCGGCCGGCGCCCCGGCATTGTGGACGCAACTGGTCGAGGCGCAGGCTACCGCGAATTGATCCAATCCCTGTGGGAGCGAGCTTGCTCGCGATAGCGGTATTTCATTCAAGGTGAATACTGGCTGGGCTGTCGCTATCGCGAGCAAGCTCGCTCCCACAAGGGTTAGTCATCGTGCATTTTCTCGCCACAATCACCAGTTGCTTCTAACCTGAAGTAAAGGCAGGCCATGGATATCCGCTTGATGCGCACAGATTCGAGAGGCAAGGGCAATGGATGGCATTTCGCTGTTGGTTGCCTCAAGGAATGAGGACCTTCCCCAGTATGCAACCCGTCGTGAATCCCAAGCACCCTGGCCTGTCGGTCCGCGTTGCCGATGACGGATTCGCCGCCTATATCTGGGGCAGCGATTTCAGTTTCGACGTCAGTGCCTATGGCACGGCGCAGATCGGTCGCCCGGTAAGCCAGTGGCCGGTGACGCCCATCGTTCCGTATCGCAAGTGCTATGGCATCGATCCGGAAGAGTTCGGCAGCTTCCGCAATGCCCCGGAAAGCGAAATCTTCATGGCCTATCTGGACGACCAGCCCGTGGGGCATCTGGTGGTCAGTACCAATTGGAACGGTTACGCCCACATCGACGAGTTGGCGGTGCATGCCCCGGCTCGCCGGCATGGCGTGGCGAAGGCATTGCTGGACGTGGCGCTGTTCTGGAGTCGCAAGAAAAAACTCCCGGGGATCATGTTGGAAACGCAGAACAACAACCTCGGTGCCTGCCGGCTCTACGAACGTTGCGGCTATGTGCTGGGTGGCATCGATCACCTGCGCTATCGCGGCATCGATCGGCACACCGCAGAGGTGGCGTTGTTCTGGTACCGGTTGTTCGACGACCCACTGGGCATGACGATCAGTGGTTCAGCAACGCCTCGGCTTGTTCCTTGATCCGCTCCAGCAACGACTGGATCGTGGTCGATGGTTCTGCGCCGTTCAGGCTCAACGCGTAGAGACAGATGGGCACGGCCGGTGACACCGGGCAGATGTCCAGCCCGCTGCCCTTGGCCCCCGAGGCGGTGAACGGATCGACGATGGCGAGGCCTTCGCCGGCCTCGACCATCGCCCGCATCATCTGGTGCGTCTGCACGCGGATCTGGATCACCGGCGCGGGGCGCAGTGCTGCGAGTTTATGGTCGAAGGCCGGGCTCAAGGGGTCGTGGCCTTCGAGACCGACCAGCGACTGGCCCGCCAGGTCCTGAAGCGAAATGTATTTTTGCCGCGGTTGCAGCCAGCCGTGGGGCGCCAGCAATTGCAGTTTGCCTTGGGCGATCATCTGGCACTGGATGTCGGGGTGTTCGGGGTCGTGCAGGCTCAGGCCCAAGTCACTTTCGCGCAGCAACAGATGCTTGACGATGTCGCGGGTCGGCTGGCTGAGGAGCGTGCAAGGCGCGTCTGGATGTCGTCGGCGCAAGGCGGCGATGCTCAGGGGCACCAGTTGTTGGGCCAATGGCGGCGTGCAAATGATGCGAAGGGGCGGCGCCTGGTAGTGTTTCAGGCTACTGGCCAGCCGTTGTATCGGTTCGAGGGTGTCGTACAGCTGCGTGATGCCATCGCGCAACGCCAGGGTTTCGCGAGTCGCCTGCAATCGTCCGCGCACGCTGGCGAACAGCATGAAGCCGAGCTGGGCTTCGGCATCGCGCAGGATCGACTCGACCTCGACTACCGGCAATTGCAGCCATTCGGCGGCTGTGCCCAGGTGGCCAGTCTGCAGCAGCGCCTGGATCACTTCGATGTGGCGTAAACGCATGCAAGAAGTCCGTATTAGGCAGGTAAGCCATTGAGTGGCTGAATCCTAACCCAATTGCGGGTGCGACTTCTGCTCATGCAGGCAGTTATAACGCGATCTGCGGTTCAACTTGGGCCTGAGGCTGCAGCGCTGATTCTGGCTCGCGGATCAGTTGGACGCCGGACTGCACCAGGCGGAAAGTGTCCTCATCCAGCTTGTCGACGCGGTCGCCAATGGCCAGCTTATAGGTGATGACATCCTTGCCACTGCCGTCCTGGGACGGGTCTGATTCTTGGAATTCATGCACCGAATAGACGCGGCCTTCGGCGTCTCGTGCATGAAATTGTCCGACAAGTACTGCTGCCATTGCTTAGAACCTCTGGAAATAGATCACTCGATTTGCGGTTCTGTAGACCTTGGTCGAGTGCGGTAAGTTTTCCTACAAGAAAAAAATAGTCGGTGTGGCGGGTTTTCGACGTTCCACTGGTCCAATTGTCGTGCCGATCATCTATAACTACAGGCTTCCTTTGAGCCGACAGTCGAGAAACCTCCCATGAGTCATGTCTATACAGTCGCCGTTTTAGTGGGCAGCCTGCGCAAGGCGTCGATCAACCGCAAGATAGCCCTTGCACTGGCTGAACTCGCGCCGGCCCATCTGAAACTGGAAATCGTCGAGATTGGCGAGTTGCCCCTCTATAACGAAGACCTCGACGTCACGCCTCCGGCGGCGTACACCGCGTTTCGCCAGAAGGTGGGGGCGGCCGATGCGTTGCTGTTCGTGACCCCGGAATACAACCGCTCGGTCCCGGCGCCCCTGAAAAACGCCATCGACGTCGGCTCGCGCCCCTACGGCCAGAGCTGCCTGAGCGGCAAACCGGGCGCGGTGATCAGTGCGTCGCCGGGTGCCATAGGAGGTTTCGGCGCCAATCATCACCTGCGCCAATCCCTGGTATTTCTCGATGTGCCCTGCATGCAGCAACCGGAAGCCTACCTGAGCGGCGCGGGCACGGCGTTCGACGAGGCGGGCAACCTGTCGGATTCGGTCAGGCCGTTTTTGCAGAAATTCATCGATGCCTATGGCAAGTGGGTCGAGCAACACAAGAAAGTCTGATAGCACCGCAAACCCCGTGGCGAGGGAGCTTGCTCCCGCTGGACTGCACCGCAGGCCCAAGTTTTCTGCTGTAACGCAGATTTTGGGGCCGCTTCGCGACCCAGCGGGAGCAAGCTCCCTCGCCACAATGTATTGCGCCCTGTCTTTAACGTTCTCTCTCCAGGTTGTTTGAATGCTCGTCGCGTCATTGATTTTCCTGCTGACCATCATGCTGGTGATCTGGCAGCCCAAAGGCTTGGGTGTCGGTTGGAGCGCCACCCTCGGCGCGTTGTTGGCCTTGCTCAGTGGGGTGGTGCAGGTCGGTGACATTGCAGTGGTCTGGCAGATCATCTGGAACGCCACCGGTACGTTCGTCGCGCTGATCATCATCAGCCTGTTGCTGGACGAGGCCGGTTTCTTCGCTTGGGCGGCCCTGCATGTGGCGCGTTGGGGGCGGGGCAATGGACGCAAGCTGTTCGCTTTCATGGTGTTGCTTGGTGCGCTGGTGTCGGCGCTGTTCGCCAACGACGGGGCGGCGCTGATCCTGACGCCCATCGTGATTTCGATGCTGCTGGCCCTGCGGTTTTCGCCCGCGTCGACCCTGGCATTCGTGATGGGCGCCGGTTTCATCGCCGACACCGCCAGCCTGCCACTGGTGGTGTCGAACCTGGTGAACATCGTCTCGGCGGATTTCTTCGGCATTGGTTTCAACCGCTATGCGTCGGTCATGGTGCCGGTGAACCTGGTCAGCGTGGCGGCCAGCCTGGCGATCCTGCTGTGGGTGTTCCGTCGCGATATCCCAAGCGATTACGACCCACATCAACTGGACGATCCGGCGACCGCGATCCACGACAAGGCGACGTTTTATGCCGGCTGGGCCGTGTTGGTGATCCTGCTGCTGGGCTGCTTCGCCTTGGAGCCGCTGGGGATTCCCATCAGTGCGATTTCCGCGGTTTGCGCTGCGTTGCTCCTGGCCGTGGCGGCAAGTGGCCACAAGATTTCCACGCGCAAGGCGATGAAAGAAGCCCCTTGGCAAATTGTGATTTTTTCCCTGGGCATGTACTTGGTGGTCTATGGCCTGCGCAACGCGGGCCTGACGGGCTACCTGGCCCATTGGCTCGACGGTTTCGCAGGTTATGGCGTGTGGGGCGCGGCCATGGGCACGGGGCTCCTGACCGCGCTGCTGTCGTCGGTGATGAACAACTTGCCGACGGTGCTGGTCGGCGCCTTGTCCATCGACGCCAGCCAGGCTACCGGCGTGGTCAAGGAGGCGATGGTCTATGCCAACGTCATTGGCAGTGACCTGGGCCCGAAAATCACCCCGATCGGCAGCCTGGCAACCTTGTTGTGGCTACACGTGCTGGCGCGCAAGGATATCCGCATCGGCTGGGGCTATTACTTCAAGGTGGGGATTGTGTTGACGGTGCCGGTGTTGCTGGTGACGTTGGCGGCGCTGGCCGTGCGGTTGTCGCTCTAGACCGTAGCGACCCCTTCGCGAGCAAGCCCGCTCCCACACGGCAAATGATTACCC